>CAZDRS010000150.1:0-6025 GCA_964507585.1 uncultured Dechloromonas sp. | reverse complement strand
TGGCCTGCAAGCCCTTGATGTGCTGATCGACCGGCCGGGCGCCGATGGCGCAACCGCCAGGCAATGAAACACGGGCCTCGCCGCCGCGGGCGACCAGCGGGCCAAGTACCAGGATCGAGGCACGCATGGTCTTGACCATTTCGTACGAGGCGACCGGGTTGTTCAGGCCGCCGCCGTTGAGCACCAGACCATCGACGCCGTCCATGGTGACGCCAACGCCCATGTCGCCCAACAGGCGCAGCATGGTCGAGATGTCATTGAGGTGCGGCACATTGGTGAAATGCACCGGTTCGGCAGTCAGCAACGAGGCACACAGGATGGGCAGGGCGGCATTCTTGGCACCGGACATGGCGACTTCGCCGGAGAGGACTTTGCCTCCTTCGATCAACAACTTATCCACGCTGGGCGCTCCATTCTTCCGGGGTCAGGGTTTTGAAGGAAAGGGCGTGCAATTCCCCGGTCGCCAGTTTTTCCTTCAGGGTCTGATACACGCGCTGCTGGCGCTGCACACGATTCTTGCCGATGAACTCGCTACTCACGACGATGGCCTGGAAATGCTGGCCGTCGCCATCCAGTTCGAGATAATCGCAGGCCATGCCGGCCAGGATGAGTTGCTTGATGTGTTCGGGATTCATCTTGGTCAGGCTCTGAGCTTCCAGCCCCGCTTCAACAGGCTCAGCGTCCCCCAGGACACCAATGCGAAGCAGGCAACGACGACCATCAAACTGCTTTCCGGCGCCACGTCGGAGACACCAAAAAAGCCATAACGGAAGCCATCGATCATGTAAAAGACGGGATTGTAATGCGACACACCCTGCCAAAATGAGGGCAATGTGTAAATCGAGTAGAAAACACCGGACAGCATGGTCAGCGGCATGATCAGAAAATTCTGGAAGGAGGCCAGTTGGTCGAACTTCTCCGACCAGATGCCGGCGATCATGCCGAGTGCCCCGAACAGGGCGCCACCGAGCATCGAGAAGGCAAGAATCCACAGGGGGGCAACGACCTTCAGGTCGACGAACCATACAGTCGCCAGCAACACGCCCGCCCCGACCATCAGGCCGCGCAACACGGCTGCCAGCACGTAAGCGGCAAAGAAGGCACTGTAGGGAATCGGCGGCAGCAGTACGAAAACGATGGAGCCGGTAATCTTGGCCTGGATCAGGCTGGAAGAAGAGTTGGCAAAGGCGTTCTGCAATACCTGCATCATCACCAGGCCGGGAATCAGGAAGCTGGTGTAGCGCACGCCATGCACGGTGACATGCTCGTCCAGTACGTGACCGAAGATCAGCAGGTAGAGCAGTGCCGTCAACACCGGCGCCGCCACGGTCTGGAAAGCCACCTTCCAGAAGCGCAGGAATTCCTTTTCGAGGAGCGTCAGGAAGCCGATCACGACTGCAAGGTCCGCACGAAAACCTCTTCCAGGGATGCCCCCGGGTGAGCCGCCATCAGGTTGGCAGTGGTATCGAGCGCCACAAGCTGCCCTTGCTTCATCAACGCAATGCGATTGCACAGTGCCTCGGCTTCTTCGAGGTAATGCGTCGTCAGGATGATGGTATGGCCCTCGCCATTCAGGCGGCGGATGAACTGCCACAGGCCCTGTCGCAACTCGACATCGACACCGGCGGTCGGTTCATCGAGTACGATGACCGGCGGCTTGTGCACCAGCGCCTGAGCGACCAGCACCCGGCGTTTCATGCCCCCCGACAGGCGACGCATGTTGACGTCAGCCTTGTTGGTCAGATCGAGGTTTTCGAGAATTTCGTCGATCCAGTCGTCGTTCTTGCGAATGCCAAAATAGCCGGACTGGATGCGCAGCGTCTCACGGACATTGAAGAAAGGGTCGAAAACCAGCTCCTGCGGCACAACGCCGAGCAGACGGCGGGCCTCGCGAAAATCGCGAATCACGTCATGGCCCATGACCTTGATATAACCGGAGTCGGGGCGCACCAAGCCGGCCAAGGATGAAATCAGGGTTGTCTTGCCCGCACCGTTCGGGCCAAGCAGGCCGAAGAACTCGCCCTGCTCGATGTCCAGCGACACGCCTGCCAAGGCCTTCAGCGAACCGAAATGCTTGACGACGTCAACGATGGATACAGCCGGAACCATGACGAGCCCTTAAGCCAGGGGCAGGAGGTCGGTAACGCCGTACAGTTCGGCCAGCGAACGCATACCGGCCGGAATATGGGCAAATTTGACGCTGGCCTGCGCCGGTACGGCAGCGCGCAACCAGCCCAGCATGACGGCGATACCCGAGGAATCCGCCTCGTTCACCGCCGAAAAATCGAAGATGACTTCGCCGCGCTGTAAAGCAGAACGGCCTGCATCAAGCAAGCCGCGCGCATTGGCCATGGTCAGGGGCGCCGTGACCAGCAGGCGCCCGTTTTGCCGTTCGATCATTTTTTCTGGTTCGCTTCCAGCGACTTGTTCTTGGCCGCAATCGATGCGATCAGGCCATCGATACCGCCATTGCGGACTTCCTGGCCAAACTGGTCGCGGTAATTGGTAACCAGGCTGATGCCGGCAACCACCACATCGTAAACCTTCCACCCGGCATCCATCTTCTCCAGGCTGTAGTCGAGCTGAACCGGCTTGCTGCCCGGCTGATGCACTTCGGTGCGCACCAGCACATCGGTGTCGGCCGGGGCCATCTTGAACTGCTTGTAGACGATCTTCTGGTTCTTGTAGCTGGTCAGCGCATTGGAATAGGTACGCACCAACAAGGTCTTGAACTCGCCGGTCAGTTGCTGTTGCTGCTGCGGACTGGCCTTGCGCCATTCCTTGCCCAGCGCCAGCGCGGTCATGTGCTGGAAGTTGAAGTGCGGCAAAACCTTCTTGTCGACCAGATCGATCACCTTGTTGGTGCTGCCGTTCTGGATATCCTTGTCGTGGCGGATGATCTCCAGAACCTCCTCGGTCACACGCTGCACCAAGGCATCCGGAGCCTCCTGTGCCATGGCGGAGGAGGCAACGAAGCCGGCGAAAAACAGGGCGAATAGCTTTTTCATCATGGTCAAATCAAACAATCAATCATCCAGCCGCGGCGGGCGGCCATCGAAAATCTGGTTGCGGCGGCGCTGCTGATAGGCGTCGCGAATGTAGGCGTACTTGTCGAGCGCGGCTTCCTCAACCACCTTGTCGGCCGGCAGCAGGCTGGCCCGGATATCGACAAAACGCAAGGCAACCATGCTGTTACGGACGGAAACCGGCTGGACACGCCAAACCGGATCGACGAAGGAGTCGACACCGAAGCCAGCTGTATTGCGCACCGTGCGCGGGCCGATCACCGGCCAGAACAGGTAACCGCCGCTACCGACACCCCACACGGCCAAGGTCTGACCGAAATCCTCGTCATGCTTTTCCAGGCCAAGCTCGCTGGCCACATCGAACAAGCCAAGGATACCCACCGTCGAGTTGATCAACAGACGGCCGATATCGATGCCGGCATCGCCGAACTTGCCCTGCAGGGCGCTATTGACGCCGATCCACAGGTCGCCGACGTTGCCGAAGAAGTTGCCGACACCGGCCTTGACCGGCAACGGCACGGTGTTGTCATAAACCTGGGCCACCGGCTTGGCGGCGTATTTGTCGATCGCCTCATGCACCGCGAACATCGAGCGATTGAAGCCTTCGTAGGGATCATGCGGGTTTTCTTCTGCGACCACGCCCCCCGCGCAGGCCAGGGCAAGAAGCCCGCCCAGAGCCCAACTCCGCCCCTTGCGCATGCCAGATAAGCCGAGACTTTGCGTCATTTCTTGTCCTGTCCGTCCGCTGCCTTGTTAAATAAAAACTGACTGATCAATTTTTCGAGAACGACTGCCGATTGCGTCTTGGCGATGGTATCGCCCGCTTGCAACATTTTCTCGTCGCCGCCCGCATCGAAACCGACGTACTGCTCACCGAGCAGGCCAGCCGTGAAAATCGAGGCGAAGGTATCTTTCGGGAAGCGATAGCGACCGTCGATCGTCATGCTGACGACGGCCTCGTAGGTTGCCGGATCGAAGCGGATATCGGAAATTCGCCCAACCACCACACCAGCGCTCTTCACCGGCCCGCGCACCTTGAGGCCGCCAATGTTATCAAACTTGGCCTGCAGCACATAAGTCTCGGACAGATGCGAGGACGAAAGGTTGCCTACCTTGAGGGCCAGAAACATCACGGCAGCGATGCCGATGGCGACGAAAAAGCCGACCCACAGGTCGAGAACGGTACGGTTCATGAATTTCCTCGGAACATGAACGATGTCAAAACGAAATCGAGAGCCAGCACGGCCAGCACGGAAGTTACGACGGTGCGCGTAATCGCCCGCGACACCCCCTCGGCAGTCGGCACCGAGTCATAACCCTCGAAAACGGCGATCAGCGAAACCGCGACACCAAAAACAAAACTCTTGACGATGCCGTTCCAGACATCGAAACGGAAATCGACGCTGGATTGCATTTGCGACCAATAGGAACCGTCATCGACACCGATGAACACGACACCGATCAGCCAGCCACCAAGTACGCCCATGGCCGAGAAGATGGCGGCCAGCAACGGCATCGAAATGACGCCCCCCCAGAAGCGCGGGGCAACGACGCGGGCAATCGGATTGACCGCCATCATGTCCATGGCTTTCAACTGCTCGGTCGCCTTCATCAGGCCAATCTCGGCCGTTACCGACGAACCGGCGCGCGAGGCGAAGAAGATAGCGGCCAGCACCGGCCCCAACTCGCGGGTCAACGACAGGGCGACCAGCGTGCCGAGCGCCTCGGTCGAACCGAAGCGCTGCAGGATTTCGAAGCCCTGCAAGCCAAGCACCAGGCCGACGAACAAGCCGGAGACCAGGATGATCAGGAGCGACAGCACGCCGCTGAAGTAGATTTCACGCAGCGTCAGCGGCAAACGACGGAAGGAGGCGCCGGAATACATCAGCACCACCCAGAAGAAACGGGCAGCAAAACCCAAGCGCCAGAGGCGTTCGACGGTAGCGTGGCCGAGCTTGCGGATCAATTCGACAGCCTTAGACACGCTTGACCCCGGTCAGAAATTCCTGGCGAACCGGCGGTGCCGGGTAATCGAAATGCACCGGGCCATCGGGCTCGGCATGGACGAATTGATGCACGAAAGGATCCCGCGAGGCACGGATTTCATCCGGCGTTCCCTCGGCAACCACGCGGCCGCCATTCAGGAAATAGATGTAATCGACGATGAGCAGGGATTCCTGAATATCGTGGGTCACCATGATCGATGTCGCACCCAGAGCATCGTTCAATTTGCGGATCAACTGGCCGATCACGCCAAGCGCAATCGGATCGAGGCCAGTGAAAGGCTCATCGTACATGACCAGCATCGGGTCGAGGGCCAGCGCCCGAGCCAGGGCAACCCGCCGCGCCATGCCGCCGGACAATTCACCCGGCATAAGTTTGTGCGCGCCACGCAATCCGACTGCTTCCAACTTCATCAACACCAGATCACGGATCATTTCTTCCGACAGATCGGTGTGTTCGCGCATGGGGAAAGCCACGTTGTCGAAAACCGACATATCCGTAAACAGCGCACCGAACTGGAACAACATGCCCATGCGGCGGCGGAGACTGTACAACTCGGCCTGCGACATGCCGCACACCTGGTGTTTTTCCAGGCGAACCCGCCCGCCGGTCGGCCGTAACTGGCCGCCGATGCAGCGCAGCAGCGTGGTTTTACCGCAACCGGAACCGCCCATGATGGCGACCACCTTGCCGCGCGGGATCTTCATGTTGATCCCCTGCAGCACCGGTCGTCCGTCATAAGTGAAGTGAAGGTCCTCGATATCGACCAGGATGTCGTCGGACAAGATGCTTTCCCAAAACAAAAGTCCGCCGATTTTATCAGAAGCCCCACCCGTCGCCGGGAAACGACAAGGCTATAATCGGAAAAATTTCACATGGAATGTTGCGCCCTTGTCAGTTGCCAAGCCGCTCCTGCTGATTGTCGATGACGATTCCCTGATCAGCGAATCGCTCAGTTTCGCCTTTGCGCAGGAATACGATGTCCTGACCAGCCA
>CAZDRS010000149.1:0-6064 GCA_964507585.1 uncultured Dechloromonas sp. | reverse complement strand
CAGATCGAGGAAATGGGCGGCGCCTTCGTGCTGGCGGCGCTGGCCGCACCGGAGGCTCGCTACGAGGAAGTCGCCGGGCTGGTCAATGCCTTGCCGCAGGTGGCGCACAATTACCGCCGCGAGCATGAGCTGAACATGTGGTTCGTGCTGGCCACCGAAACGAAGGCCGGCATTGCCGAGGCTATCGCCCGCATCGAGCAGGATACTGGCTTGCCGGTCTATGCCTTCCCAAAGGAACGGGAATATTTTGTTGAAATGAAACTGGAGGCGCGGCGATGATCGATGCGACCGACCGCGCCCTGATCGTTGTCACGCAGGGCGGGCTGCCTTTGGTGCCGCGCCCCTACCATGCCCTCGCCGAGCAACTCGGCATTTCGGCCGACGAGGTCATGCGTCGCCTGCAGGCGATGCTGGCCAACGGGGTGATCCGCCGCATCGGCGCCGTGCCCAATCATTACGCCATCGGCTGGACGGCCAATGGCATGACGGTCTGGAATGTCGACGATGCCCTGGTCGATGCCCTGGGCAGCCGCATCGGCAGTCTCGATTTCGTTACCCACTGCTATCGCCGGCCGCGGGCGCTGCCAGCCTGGCCGTACAACCTGTTCGCCATGGTGCACGGCAGTTCGCGTGAAGAGTGCGCGACCAAGGCGGCGGAGATTCGTGCCCTGCTGGGTGATGCCTGCCGGGGCTGCGATATTCTCTATTCGACCCGTATCCTGAAGAAAAGCGGCTTGCGTATCGCGAGCTGAGCGCTGCTGGCTGCGAAGGCGCCTTGCGCCGTCGTGCTATTGCATGCGGTTGGTGCTGACTGCGATCTGCAAATCGCGCAGGGCGCTCAGCACGGCATCGCGCGCTGCCCATAGCTCGGGCAGCATGGCCTTGGCCTCGGCGGTATTGCCGGCGCGCCAACTGCGGTCGATATTTTGCGCGACGGCATGGACTCGCCGGTGCGGTGCGTCGATGGCCAGGAAGGCAGGTAGTTGCGTGTAGGGCTGGCCCTTGGTCTGCTCGCTGGTCAGCCATTGGCCGAACTGGCAGAAATGGGCGTCGTGCAGTTGCTGGTGCGGTATGGGGTGATCGTTGGCGATGGCCTGCGACAGTAGTTCGACCCAGCTGCGGTGCGTCGTTTCAGCGATCAGCATGGGGTAGACGGTGTCGTGCCAGTCGATGTGGCCCAGGGTCTGCCATTCTTCAGGCGGGCACCACGTACGAGCCCATTCGACGAAGTCATCGCCCGGCATCGGGTGGGCGATGCCATAGCCTTGTGCCCGTTCGCAACCCAGTTGCAGCAGGATGCGGCCGTGCTCGATGGTTTCGACGCCTTCGGCGACGACCTCGCGCTGAAAGGAGCGGGCCAGGCCGATGACGCTCTGCACGATGACCAGGTTGTGGCTGTCGTTGATGATTTCACGCACGAAGCTCTGGTCGATCTTGATCGTTTCGGCCGGCAGGCGCTTCAGGTAGGTCAGCGACGAGTAACCGGTGCCGAAATCATCGAGGGCGAAGCGGATGCCGAGCGTCCGGCATTCATCGATGACCCGCGAACTCTTGGCAACGTCTGCCAGTGCCGCGGTTTCGAGGATCTCCAGTTCGAGGTGGCAGGCAACGTCGGGGTGATTGAAGATGGCGGCCTTCAGCTTCTCGACGAACTCCGGGGATTGCAATTGCCGGGCGGCAACATTGACGCTGACCGGCAGGATGAAGCCTTCGCGGCGCCAGGCTTCCATCTGGCTGAGCGCCGCTTCGATGACCCAGTCGCCGACGGCCTTGATCAGGTCGTCATCCTCGATCAGCGGCAGGAACTCGGATGGCGGCAACAGGCCGCGTTCGGGGTGCTGCCAGCGGATCAGGGCTTCCGCACCGATCACCTCGCCGACGCGCAGATCGACCTTGGGTTGGAAGTGCAGCACAAATTCCCGGTTGTCGAGGGCCTGCTCGATACGCAGGTAACGATCCTGGCGGCTGCGCCGGAACTTGTCCTGCTCGGTGTCGAAGATGTGGAAGGTATTCTTGCCGGCATCCTTGGCGACGTACATCGCCTGGTCGGCATGGCGCAGCAGGGTGTCCGGATCGGATTCGTCGCTGGGGAAGAGCGTGATGCCCATGCTGGCTGAAATGCTCAGCTGGCCCGGTGTCTTCGTCAGCGGCAGGGTGATCAGGTTGAGCAGGCGCCTGGCCGCTTCGGCCAGGTGCTGCTGGCTCTCGATACCCAGGAGGAGGAGCACGAACTCGTCGCCGCCCAGGCGAGCCACCGTATCCCCGCCGCGCAAGGCCGACTGCAGGCGGCCGGCGATCTCGACCAGCACCTCGTCGCCGACCTGATGGCCCCAGGTGTCGTTGATCGGCTTGAAGCCGTCGAGGTCGAGGTAGCAGATGGCCATCGCCACGTTGCCGCGCCGTACCTGGGCAATGCCCTGATTGAGGCGGTCGGAGAGCAGCACCCGGTTGGGCAACTCGGTCAGGGCGTCGTAATAGGCAAGCTGGGTCAGCTGCCGCTCCTGGGCCTTGATGCGGCGGATGTCGGCAAAGACGGCGACGTAGTTGGTGATTTCGTCGTCGGCATTGCGCACGGCGGAAATCGACAGCAGTTCGGGGTAGATCTCGCCATGCTTGTTGCGGTTCCAGATTTCACCGTGCCAGCTTCCGGTTTCGCGGATGTTTTGCCACATGGTCTGGTAGAAGGTTTCGTCGTGCCGGCCCGACTTGAACATGCGCGGGTTGTGGCCGATGACTTCGTCGCGTTCCCAGCCGGTGATCCGCGTGAAGGCCGGGTTGACGTCGAGGATCACCCCATTGGCGTCGGTCAGCGTGATGCCGTCGTGGGCGCTGTGGAAGGCCGTGGCATGTAAGGAAAGCTGCTTCTCGGCGGCCATCTGGGCGGCGTAGCGGGCGCTGACTTCGGCATGGGCGGTGGCCAGCGAGCGGCGGATGCGTTCCAGGCGGGCAAAAAGCCAGATCAGGAAGCCGGCCAGCAGCAAGGCCAGGGCGTAGAGCAGGTGGCGGAAGCGCGAGGCCTCGGCAGACGCTTCGGTATAGCCGGCGCTGTAGCTGCGGAACAGGTTTTCGATTTGTTGCCGGCTGTCGAGGGCGACGATCTGCTGCATCAGACGGTCGATGTCGAGCAGGCGGCCGGTGATCTGCTCGCCATGGCGGAGCAGGTTGTTGATTTCCGGGGCAGCCTGGCTGTCACGCGACAGGGCAGCGAGCTGGCCGAGGATACCGGCTACGCGCAAGGCGCCTTCCTCGCTCGGTGTACGCGAGAAGGCCAGCAATTCGCGGACGTAGCGCCCCGCTGTGTCGTGCAGCACGGGCGGCAGGGGCGGCGTATGGCGGTCGAGCAATTCGGCGGCGGCAATCGGGAAATAGGCCTGGGAATTACGCAGGATGGCGTTGTCGCGCTTGAAGCGATCGATCAGGTCGGCCTTGCGGGCGAGCGAGGTGGCCAGTTGGACGACCTGCTGGCCAATGGCTTCTTGGGCCCCTGGGGGCAGGAAGTCGGGTGTCCGTTGCAGCGACAGGATCAGTTCCGCCGAGCGCGTCACGCGGCTGGTCAGGGCATCGTAATTGCGCACCAGTTCCAGGCGGTTGGCCAGCAGCTCGCTGTCGATCAGGGCATGGATCTCGCGCAGGTCACGCAGTTGCCGCGTGTAGTCGTCGTGCACATCGGGCGACAGTTCGGCCGAGCGGAGAAAAGCCCAGGTCAGTACCGCAATGCACAGTATGGCGGCGAGCAGGGTCAGGCGGATCTGGCCGTGCGCCTGGTCGAGATGCGTGCGGCTGGATTGGATTGGGCGGATCATTCGAGCGGCTTGCCTTCCCATTCGCCGGTCAGGCTGCGCAGAAAGGCACTGATTGCCCGCAGGTCGTCGGGGGAAATCTCATGGCCGAGCTGGAAGCGGGCCATGATGGTCACGGCATCCTCCAGCGTGCGGGCCGAAGCATCGTGAAAATAGGGGGCGGTCAGGGCGACATTGCGCAGGCTGGGTACCTTGAAGACATGACGATCCTCCTCCCGGCCGGTGACGTTGAAGCGCCCCTGGTCGGCCTGGTTCGGCGGGCGGCCGGCGAAATAGTCGGCCATCACGCCAAAGCGCTGGAACATGTTGCCGCCAATGCCGACTCCCTGGTGGCAACTGGCACAGCCGAGTTCGAGAAAGCGCCAGTAGCCGGAACGTTCGAGAGGGGACAGGGCCTCCTTGTCGCCGAGCAGGAAGCGGTCGAAGGGGCTGTTGGGGGTGAGCAGCGTGCGTTCGAACTGGGCGATGGCATCAGCGATGTTTGCCCCGCTGATACCGTCGGGGTAGAGCCGGCGGAAGGTGTCGCGGTAGGTGGCATCCTCTTGCAGTTTGGCGACCGCGGCTTCCCAGTTCGAGTCCATTTCGGCCGGGTTGTGTACCGGCCCGGCCGCCTGTTCCTGCAGGCTGGCTGCCCGGCCATCCCAGAACCAGGCGAGATGGAGGCTGGTATTGAAAACCGTTGGTGCATTGATGTTGCCTGTCCGGCCGTCGATGCCCAGCGAAACGGGCTGGCGGTCGGCGCCGCCGAGGCCGAAGTTGTGGCAACTGGCGCAGGAAAGCGTGTCGTTGCGCGACAGGCGGCGCTCGAAGAACAGGCGTTGACCGAGAACGGCCTTTGCGCTGGGCGCCTCGCTGGGGGCGGTCAAGGGGCGCAGTGCCTGGTGCGTCCAGTCTACGGATTCGGGCTGCGTTTCAGGCGTCTCCCGGTGTGCCTCCGGTGCCAGGCTTTGCCACAGCACCAAGCCGATGGCGACGGCCAGCACGGCATAAAGGAGGCGGTCGAGGCGAAAGAGAGGCATGGGGCGATTATATCGGGCCGGGTAGCCGCCGCATGCGCAGGCCGATGAGCATTTCCGTCAATTACGATATAAAAAGCCCGGCCGAAGCCGGGCTGCCTGGGGGCGTGACGGCAAAAACCGCGGCTTACGCCGCTTCGCCAATCCGTTGCGCGATATGGGCCAGGGCTTCCTCGACCTGATCGATCAGGATCAGGCAGAGGTCGCCCGGTTGCAGGCGCTCCAGCGCCAGGTCGATGGCCTTGAACTCGCCGGTGATCTCGTCAATACGCTTGGTGCGCTTGGCGTGCTTCAGGCCTTCGCGCAACAGGGCGACGACTTCGCCGTCCTCGCGGCCGCGCTGGCAGGCATCCTGGTAGAGGATCGCGTCGTCGAAAGCGGCACCGAGGATTTCGGTTTGCTGGCGGATATCCTCGTCGCGCCGGTCGCCGGCACCGCTGATGACCACCGAGCGGCGCACCGCCGGCATGCCTTCGACGGCCTGCACCAGTGCCTGCATGGCATCCGGGTTGTGGCCATAGTCGGCGATCAGGGTGGCACCCTTGTAGTCGAAGACGTTGAAGCGACCGGGGGCGGTCGACGCGTCGCTGACGAAACCGGAGAGTGCCTTCTCGATCACCGCCCAGTCGAGGTCGAGAGCCCAGCCGGTCGCCGTGGCGGCCATGGCGTTCTCGACCTGGAAGCCGATGCTGCCGTTGCGCGTCAGCGGAATGGCGGAGAACGGAATGCGGTAATTCTTGCGGCCTTCCTGGCAGACGATGCCTTCCTCGTTGGCATAGACGACGCGTTTGTTCTGGGCGCGATGCGTGGCGAGCACCGGATTGGTCTTGTCGCGGGCGAAGAAAATGACGTTGCCCGGACAGTGCGCCGCCATGCGGGTAACCTGGGGGTCGGCCGCGTTGAGAACGGCGGTGCCGTGCGGTGCGACGTTCTCGACGATGACGCGCTTGACGACGGCTAGCTCGTCGACCGTCGTGATGTAGTTGAGGCCGAGGTGATCGCCGATACCGATGTTGGTGACCACGGCGACATCGCACATGTCGAAGCCGAGACCTTCGCGCAGCACACCGCCGCGGGCGGTTTCGAACACGGCGGCATCGACGTCCGGATGCATCAGCACATTGCGGGCGCTGCGCGGGCCGGAGCAGTCGCCGTTGTCGATCTGCTTGCCCTGGATGTAAACGCCATCGGTACTGGTCATGCCGACGCGCTGGCCGTTGGCTTCGAAGATGCGGCCGATCAGGCGGC
>CAZDRS010000148.1:0-6078 GCA_964507585.1 uncultured Dechloromonas sp. | reverse complement strand
ACCCCATCAAAACCCCCTCCCCGATAACCGGCGAGGGGGTTTATGCTTGCTAATTCCAGAAAATTTAGTCTGATTAGCCAGCGTTTTCGATGAAATCCATCAGATCCCGAACGAAGCGCTCCCGTTGCCATTGATGAGGTGAATGGTCGGTACCTTCGTAGATGTGGAGAATGGCATCTGGAATTTGGTCGGCGACGAATTGGGCGGTATTTAATCCGTAGAAATTGCTTTCTCCGCCGTAGACGAGCATTGAAGGTAGGTCGATTTTGGCGAGTACGTCACGATAATCGGCTCGGGTAAGGCTGGCCCAGCAGTCAATTAGCGGGGTCGGGTTCTGGGCACGTAGCGCGTTGCGGGACTTTTCCCAACCACTGGCGCCGGAGAGGTATTTCTCTCTTGCTCTGGTGTTAAGTCCAAAAGCGGTAAGCTTCAGGACTGCTTCGGCAAAGTCCTGGTGTAGCCAGGTCATCATTTCCCGGGATTTGTCTTCGTCGAAGTCTCCATAGATTCCATGCTGCCAATTCTGGTCAGTCAGCAGTTTGGGCGATTGATCTATGAAGCAGAGGCGCGCCAAATGTGCCGTTCCAAAATCGCGGATGTATTGCCACAGGGTCAGGGCTCCCATTGAATGCCCGACTACCGTGGCTTGGTCAATTTCATAGTGTTCGATGAGGTTGTTCAGGTCACGGGCCATGCGTTCCACGCTGGGGGATTCCTTGCCTGAGATGTCATGCCCACCGTGGCCACGGGCATCCCAGCGATAGACGCGATGTTGTGCGTTCAGCGCGGGCAGGAAAGGAAACCATTCCTGATGGCTGGATGTCCATCCGTGCAGCATGATGACAGGCGATCCTTCGCCGGAAATCTTGAGATGTATCTTGGCGCCGTCGTCGGCCAGGAAATGTGTCATGGTGGTCATGTTGGCTTGGGAGGCCAAAGTATAATGCCTTCGTACAATACGCTGGAGTATGGAATGTTCGACTGGAGAGACTACGGTAACGGTATCATTGCTTTTGATGCTGGTTATGTGCGCCCGATCCTGGCTGCGATTCATTTGGTTGTCGAGAACGGGCGGGTGGCATTTATTGACACCGGTAGCAACGATGCCTTGGCTAATTCGCTGGCTGCGTTAGAAAAGCTGGGGCTGGATGAGTCCGCTGTCGATTATGTGATCCTGACGCATATCCACCTCGATCACGCGGGTGGTGCCGGTAGTCTGATGCGGGCGTTTCCGAATGCCAAGCTGGTCGTTCATCCTCGAGGGGCTCGCCATATGGCCGAGCCGTCCAAGCTGGTGGCCGGTGTGACCGCCGTATATGGCGCGGAGTATGTCCAACGCGTTTATGGCGAGATTTTGCCGGTGCCGGCTGATCGGATTATCGAGGCGGTTGATGGTCTTGTGTTGTCGCTGAATGGTCGCCAGTTGCGTTGCCTCGACACGCCGGGGCATGCGCGGCACCACATTTGTGTTGTCGATGAGAAGGCCAACGGGATTTTTACTGGCGACATGTTCGGCTTGTCGTACCGGGAACTGGATGTGGAAGGACGGCAGTTCATTTTTCCGACGACGACCCCTACTCAGTTCGAGCCCGAGGAGATGCGTGCTTCTATTCGGCGTTTGCTGGATTTGCAGCCCGAGGCGATGTATTTGACACATTACAGCCGAGTTCCAGATGTGCAACAGAAGGGGGCCGAATTATTGCGGCACCTGGATGCGCTGGTCGAACTGGCACTGGCCGAACGAAACGCGGGCGAGCTGCGGCATGCTCGTATCAAGCAGGCGATGACCGATTATTTGCTCGCTGAAATCCACAAGCATGGCTGCCGCCTGGCGACCGATCAGTTGTTGGATATCTGGGCGACCGATCTTGAGTTGAATGCGCAGGGGTTGTGCGTCTGGATGGATGGCCTGAAGGCTTAGACGTAACGCCGCCGCCAGAATAGCAGGAGCATGACGACCGCGATGATGCCGATCAGTTCGATGGCGTAGGAGAAGCCGTCGGGGTTGGCGAGCCAGGGCATCTCCCTGAAATTCATACCGAATATGCCGGCGATCAGTGTTGCTGGCATAAAAATGGTGGCGACGACAGTCAGTGTTCTGACTTCCAGATTGACCTTGTGGCTGATGGTGGACAGGTAGACATCGAGCAGGCCGGTCGCCAGGTCGCGCAGGTCTTCGAGCGATTCGAGGATGTGTACCGTATGGTCATAGACATCGCGAATGTAAAGCTGGATATCCGTCCGGAAAAAGTCGCCGGCGTCACGGTGCAGGCTGCCGAGCACTTCTCTAAGTGGGTGCAGGTTACGGCGCAGATGGGAAACGCAACGCTTGAGCTGGTGGATGCCCTCCAGTGCGCTTGGGCTGGGCTGGCCGAGAATCCGGGTTTCAAGGTTTTCGGCGTATTCGTTGAGTTGTTCGATGACACCAAAGTAGCTGTCGACGACGGTGTCGATCAGTGAATAGGCCAGCATGTCCACACCGCCTTTACGCAGCGGCGAGTGGTTGGCGCGCAGGCGCTGGCGAATGGGCTCGAAGGTCTGTGAGGGGCGCTCTTGGAAGGTGAGTATGTAGTCGCGGCCGATGATCATGCTGATCTGATCCTGACCGAGTTCCAGCGATTTTTCGGCCAGTTCGTAGCGATGCAGGACGAGGTAGAGATTGTCGTCGTAGGCGTCGAGTTTCTGGCGCTGCGCATTGTTCAGGATGTCTTCCTGGGCCAGGGGGTGCAGGCCGAACGTCTTGCCGATGGCAGCAAGGTCGGACGGTTTGTGGGCGCCGTAGACGTTCGCCCAGCGGGTTGCATGCTGGCGGGGCTGCGTGGCGAATGCCTCAGGGTTGGGCAACTGGATTTCCTGCAGGCCTTGTTCGTCGTAGTCGATGACCGAAAAGGTGGGCTTGCTGGTTTTTAGCTCCCCGATGTGGACGAGCGAACCGGGGGGCAGGCCAGCCTTCTTTGAGCGCAGCTTGCGTGGTTTGCTCATGTTCGGGCGATCAGATTGATGGCTTGGGCGGCGGCGGCCATGCCAAATACCGAGGTGACACAGGCCGAAGAGCCAAAGCCGGCACAGTTGAGTCCGGCCGGGCCGCGGTCGGCATCGCATGCCGCGCCGGTCGTTGGGTAGCGGAGGGCTTCGGTGGAGTACACCGCCGAAATGCCGAATTTCTTTTTGCCATCGCGCGGAAAGCCGTGCTCGCGTCGTAGCGAGGAACGCACTTTGGCGAGGAGCGGATCCTGAATGGTTTGGCTGAGGTCGGCGACGCGAATCTGGGTCGGGTCGATTTGACCGCCGGCAGCACCGGCAACGATGATGGGAAGTTTGTGGCGCTTGCAGAAGGTAATCATTGCCACTTTGGCGCGTACTTGGTCGATGGCATCAATGACGACACTGAAGTCGCTGTTGAGAACGGTGGCGGTGTTTTCCGGCGTGACGAAATCTTCGATACAGGTGACGCGGCATTCCGGGTTGATGGCGCGTATCCGTTCTGCCATCGCATCCACTTTGGCCTGGCCGTAGATGTCATCCAGGGCATGAATCTGGCGGTTGGTGTTCGATTCGGCCACCATGTCGAGGTCGATCAGCGTGATGCGCCCGATGCCGGTGCGGGCCAGGGCTTCGGCTGCCCAAGAGCCGACGCCGCCGATACCGACAACGCAAACATGCGCCTGACGCAGGGCGTCGGCCCCCGCTTGGCCGTATAGGCGTGCGACGCCGCCAAAGCGGCGCTCCCGGTCGAATGTCATCAGGCCTCGATGGTCTTGCGGATTACCGCATTGAAGGGCGCGATCCATTCCGGTGCGAACTGATTGTCGCAGGCGTTGATTTCGGCGATGGCGCGCAGTACAGAACGATTTTTACCGCGGTGGATGTGTTTGAGCATAACGGCTTCGAAAGCGTCGACGATGGCCAGGATCTTGGCGCCGGCACAGATCTGGGCATTGCCGAGCGCGTTGGGATAGCCGCCGCCATCCGGCATTTCGTGGTGCTGGGCGACCATTTCGGCGGCCGCTTCCCAGCCGGGCATACGGAGTAGCAAGCCGGCGGCAAAACCGGGGTGGTTGCGCAGGGCGACCTTGTCTTCCGGCGACATCTTGCCGACCTTGAGCCAGATTGACTCGGGGAGCAGCATCATGCCGACATCGTGCAGATAGACGGCGGCCTCCAGTTGCAGCGGATCAACTGCGTTGTTGCCTGCCTTGTTGGTTTCCAGAGCCAGGCGCAGGATGCGCATGGTGCGGCCCTTGAACAGGGGGGAGCGGCTTTCGAATTGCAGGGCCAGCGACCGGAAGAATTGCAGGTCGCTACCGGCATTCTTTTGTTCGTTCTTCGTTCCCGAGCTTTTCGGGGCGCGGCTGGAAATGTCGGGAATGACTGGCGGGAAGCCGGTTACCGCCTCGATCAGGTCGGCGCAACTGGCATCCACCTGGGCGGCAATCTCCTGGGAGATTTCTTCGAGCCCCTGAACCAGAATGGGCAGGCGCAGGTTCTCCAGCGGCTTGTGCAGGAGCAGGGAATCGGTGGCCAGTTCCAGGCGGTCGATGGCGAGCAGGATCAGCTCGGCCAGCAGATCCGAGAAGGGGATTTCTCCTTCGCGGAAGCGGGCGAGCATCGTTTCGATGGGGTGGGCCAGCGCGACGCCCAGCTCGAATTTGCAAAGTGCGGCGTCGCCCTTGATGTTATGCACGGCCCGAAACAGGTCGGCGGTGATCTCTCGGTCGTGCGGCGCCTTGCGCAGACGGGCGATGTCGCGTTCTATCTCGGGGGCGCGGTCGTTCAGTGCGTCGGCGAATTCGTCGAGCAACTCCCGATCCTGGATCACTGGTGCGACGATCGAGCGAATGTCCATGCCCCCTCCTGCTGTCATCGTTTAATCTTTGAAGTTTATCAAACTGCCTTCGGAACGGTGCGTTTCCTTGATCTGGCGACCTTGACTGGGCTCCCGGGGAACCCTAAGATTCCGCGCTTCTTCAAGGAATTACCTGACGTGACTCTGGAACAGCTCTACGCCCTGATCGGGCCTGATATGAAGGCCGTCGACGCGGTCATTCGCGACCGACTTTACTCCGACGTGGTGCTGGTCAGGCAAGTTGCCGAGTACATCATCAATAGCGGCGGCAAGCGCATGCGTCCGGCACTGGTGCTGTTGACCGCCGGTGCGCTGGGCTACCAGGGCGTGCGGCATCACGAAATGGCGGCTGTCGTCGAGTTCATCCATACCGCCACCCTGCTGCACGACGATGTGGTCGACGAGTCGGCGCTAAGGCGTGGGCGTGATACCGCCAATGCCATGTTTGGCAATGCGGCCAGTGTCTTGGTTGGCGATTTCCTGTACTCGCGTGCCTTCCAGATGATGGTGGCGGTCGATAGCATGCGCGTCATGCAGGTCTTGTCGGATGCGACCAATATCATCGCCGAGGGCGAAGTGCTGCAGTTGATGAATTGCCACGATGCCGATGTGGATGAAGGGCGTTACATGCAGGTCATCCACTACAAGACCGCCAAGCTGTTCGAGGCAGCAGCCCAATTGGGCGCTATCCTTGGTCAGGCAACGCCGGAAACTGAAAAGTCGCTGGCGGCCTATGGCATGCACCTGGGTACTGCCTTCCAGTTGATTGACGACGTGCTCGATTACTCCGGTCAGGAGGCTGATACCGGCAAGCATCTTGGTGACGATCTCGCCGAGGGCAAGCCAACCTTGCCGCTGATCTACGTAATGCAGCATGGCACGCCGGAGCAGGCAGCCTGCGTGCGCAAGGCGATCGAAGAGGGGGGGCGTGACGATTTTCCGCTGGTGCTCGACGCCATCCGTAACAGCGGTGCACTGGAGCACGCCCGGAAACGAGCGGTGCAGGAGGCTGATCTGGCCAGAGCAGCAATTCAGTGTTTGGGGGATTCACAATACAAAGAAGCTCTGCTACAATTGTCCTTCTTTGCAGTTGAGCGAAATCACTAAGTAGCTCGGCAAATCTCGGAGTGTAGCTCAGCCTGGTAGAGCACTGCGTTCGGGACGCAGGGGTCGCATGTTCGAATCATGTCACTCCGACCAAATCCCAGAAAAAAGCCCTGATTATTCAGGGC
>CAZDRS010000147.1:0-6220 GCA_964507585.1 uncultured Dechloromonas sp. | reverse complement strand
AGTACGGCTTCTGGACCAATGACGCCACCGACGGCAACCTGCCGGAAAGCCCGGACGACTTCCTGGCCGGTGCCACGCAGAACGCCGGATCGTGGTGGACGCACTGGCACGAGTGGGTGACCAGCCTGCCGGGTGGTTCGGCCAAGGTCAAGGCACGCAAGCCGGAAGACGGCAACCTGAAGGTGCTTGAGGATGCACCGGGTAGCTACGTCAAGTTCCGCCTGGATGCCCAGAAGAAGCAGTAAGGGCTCTTGAGGGCAGAGACTGCAAGACGGGAGGCTGCGGCCTCCCGTTTTTGTTGTGAACTTCCCGGTTACAAACTGTCCAATGGGTATGGCAGCAAAAGGAGGTGGATCATGGCAACGAGCGAATATCAGGTCGTATCCGTGCATATCCCCCCAGCCTTGCGCGGGCTGGCCGGTGGTCACGACGAGGTCATGGCGAGCGGCGAGACGGTGGGTGATGTCTTGCGAGCGGTCGGCAGCACTTACCCTGCCTTCGGTGCCCGGGTTCTATGCGGCGATGGCCAACTCGCCGCAGGTCTGCAGGTGTTTCTCGGAGGCGTCAGCCTGCGGCAGGTGTTGTCGACGCCGGTCGAGCAGGAGGAAGTCGTTACCCTCGTCGCAACGGGTGAGATTGCCTGCGCCGTACCAGCAGTACAGCCGGCGGAGCATAGGATGATGGACGATGCCGGGGTGATTTCCGTCGGGCAATAGTGCCGTTTTGCGCTGTTCTGGCTTAGCGGCTGGTTAGCGGCAATTGCGGCAGGTTCGGCCACTCGATCGCGTCGAGCATGTTCTTCACGATCAGTCCGAGTTCGGTATCGCCGGTAATCTCCAACTCGCGGTTGAAGAACAGCGTGTCCGGGTCTTCCTGGCGGGCGAGCAGTTGCAGGTAAGCCGACAGGTTGGCGGCGAAGGCCAGGTCTGGCTCGCGCTCGGGGCGGAAAACCGGGCGGAACAGGCCGTTACGGTAGGTGTAGGTTGCCTCGCCACCGGTATCCAGCACGCGGACGCGGAATAACTTTTCCTCCAGGGCGCCCAGTTCGCTTTCCGGCAGCAGTTTCATCTTCAGCGCAGCGTTCAGGCCGGCGACCAAGGCCAGGGCATGTGGCCACTGGGGCAGCTTCTGGCCGATGCTGGCGATGAATTCGGGCAGCTTGAACTTGGGGATGGTGAATTGGGCGCTCATGGTCATGCTCCGAGGGTTTCCAGGGCCTGCGTGTGGTGCTGCTTGATGCCGGCGTCGCCAAACCAGTAGCCGTCGACCAGGCCGCATTCGCTCCAGTGGCGGGTGTCCGCCTGCACTGGTTGGCCACGCCGGGCGGCGTCGAAGGCCGCGATGATCTCCCCACAATGCGCCTTCTGCGGACTGATGCGGACGATATCGATGCCCATCTGCAGCATGTCCGGGATCTCGTGCAGCAGGTTGTAGCTCTGCGCCGACATGGTCTGGATACCGTTGATGGTCAGGAAATCCTGGCCTTCGCGGGTCTTCAGCGTCAGCCCCTCGGCGTGGTCGAGGCACTTGAACTGGCAGTCGTCCTTGTTCAGGCCGTAATGGCGGGCAGTGAAGCAACGGGCCGAGAAGGCCAGCGGGATTTTGCCGAAAGCGAAAACCTCGGTTTCGACACCGGCCGGCCGGGTCTTGTGCAGGGTTTCGACCAGCGTGCGCGTTGCTTCGAGCGGCGGCACCCAGCGCTTGAGGCCGAAGCGGGCAAAGGTAGCCAGCGTTTCCTCGTTGTAGATGTTGAGGTGCGGGCCGGCCACGAAGTCCTTGCCGGCCGCCAGGTTGACCGCGCCAAGGTCGTTGGCTTCGAGCTTGCAGCCGGCGTCGTCGATCAGGCGGCGCAACGCCTTGAGGTCGCTTTCCGATTCGAGCAGGGCCTGGGCGGAGACGACGACTTCCTTGCCGGCATCGGTCAGGTCGCGCGCCAGGCCGATCCAGTCGGCGGTGCGCAACTGCTGGCGGCGCGAGCAGACGACCTCGCCGACGTAGATGATGTCGATGGCCGGGTTCTGCGCCATGTCGGCGTAGAACTCGAGGACTTCCGCCTTGGGCCAGAAATAGAGCAGAGGGCCGAGGGAGAGTTTCATGTTCATATCCTTAGCGCCACGGCCGGTTGTAGGCACCGAGCGTCGCCTGGCTGCCTTCGGAAACCTTGGCCAGTTCGGTCTGCCAGGCCGGTTTGACGTGGAAGCGCTCGCTGCCGTTACGCAGGCTGTCGAGTGCCGCGCGCAGCGTGCGGGTGACCTGGGTGACATAAGTCGGGCTGCGCTGGCGGCCCTCGACCTTGATTGCCCTGACGCCGATCTTGATGATTTCCGGCAGGAGTTCGAGAACGTTCAGGCTGGTCGGTTCTTCCAGTGCGTAGTAGGTCTCGCCCTGGACTTCGAAGCGCCCCTTGCACAGGGTCGGATAGCCGGCCGGTTCGTCGTCGCCGAAGCGGTCGATCAAAATGCCGTTGAGGCGGGTTTCCATGGTGCCCGGCTTCTTGTCCCACTTGACGTACTTGGCCGGCGAGCAGGCGCCGACGGTGTTGGGCGACTCGCCGCAGGCGTAGGAGGAGAGCCAGCAGCGGCCCTCGTTCATCACGCACAGGCTGCCGAAACCGAAGACTTCGATCTCGACCGTCGTGTTCTTGATCACATGCTCGACCTGGGCCAGGGTCAGCACGCGCGGCAGCACGGCGCGGCGGACGCCGAATTCGCGCTGGCAGAAATTGATTGCCTCGTAGCTGGTGGCCGAGCCCTGAACCGACAGATGCAGGCGCTGTTGCGGATGCTTGTTGCGGGCGTAGTCGAGCAGGCCGATGTCGGCCAGGATGATGGCGTCCACACCCTGGTCGACGGCGCCGTCGACAGCCTTGTGCCAGTCGGCAGCACGGCCGGCCTGCGGGAAGGTGTTGATCGCCATCAGCACCTCGCGGCCCTTGGCGTGGGCGTAGCGAATACCCTCGGCCATGGTCTTGGCGTCGAAATTCAGGCCGGCGAAGTTGCGGGCGTTGGTGTCGTTCTTGTAGCCGAGGTAGACGGCGTCGGCGCCGTTGTCGACGGCTGCCTTGAGCGCCGGCAGGCTACCGGCCGGACAAACGAGATCGGGCAATGGGCTCATGGAAGGAGTCGAAAATAGCAAGCGTTGGAGTATAGCCAGCCCATTTTGTCTGCCATTGATCCTCGTCAAACGCCTGAACCATGCTCCGGGATCAGAATCCGTATGGGAACCCGGAACAATGAGCGAAGCGCCTCGGCAGACCATCGATTCGGAAAGCAGCAGCGTGCCGCGCCTGGCCGCGCGGCCGGCGTTTGGCTCCGGTCTGCTGGTTGCCCTGATTCTCACCGCGATACCGCCACTGAGCTATTTCCTGCTTGACCGGATCGGCAATATTGGGCTTGCCTCGGCGCTCAGCGCCGGCCTGGGCCTGCTGCTTTGCTTGCCCCTCTATCGCCGACATGTGCTCAAGCTGCGTCTGGCCAACCGGGCGCTGGCCCGCAGCGAGGCGCGCTTCCGCGAACTGGCGACGCTGTCGTCCGACTGGGTGTGGGAGCAGGATGCCGATTTCCGGTTTTGCGACATGTCTTCCGGCCTGATCCGGGCCGGGGTCAGCAGCCGCACAACCTTGGGCAAGCGGCGCTGGGAACTGCCCATTCCGTTCAGCGATGCTGAATGGGCTGAACACAAGGCGGTGCTGATGGCTCACCAGCCGTTTGCCGACCTGGAATATCCGATTCGCGCCGACGATGGCAGCCTGCGCTGGTATTCCATCTCCGGCAATCCGATTTTCGACGAGCTTGGCCGTTTTACCGGTTACCGCGGTACCGGGCGGGAGATCACCCGGGCCAAGGCCGCCGAGGCGGCGCTGCGCGAACATCGCGACCACCTGCAGGAGTTGGTCGACAGCCGGACAGCCGATCTGGTGCGGGCCAAGGAGGATGCCGAGTCGGCCAACCGGGCCAAGTCGGAGTTCCTCTCCAATATGTCGCACGAGCTGCGCACGCCGATGCACGGCATTCTCTCCTGCGCCCGGCTGGGTGGCGACAGGATCGGCAAGGTGGGCGAGGAGCGCCTGCGGGATTATTTCCGCCTCATCCATGAAAGCGGGCAGCGCCTGTTGTTGCTGCTCAACGACCTGCTCGATCTGGCCAAGCTCGAAGCCAGCAAGATGGAGTTGCGCCTGGTGCCCTGCGACCTCGGCGAGGTGGTGGGGCGGGTCATCCACGAACTGCATGCCCTGTTCGAATTGCGGGATTTGCGCCTGGACTTCGTCGTCGACGGGGATGCCCGCCTGGTGGGCGATCCTGATCGGTTGGCCCAGGTGGCGCGCAATCTGCTCTCCAACGCCTACAAATACGCGCCGACCGCCAGCCTGGTCACCGTGCGCGTGCAGCCGGACAGTCTGCCGGCTGGCGACGACGAATCACCGGCCTTGCGCCTGACGGTCGAGGACGAAGGGCTAGGCATCCCGGAGGATGAACTGAACCGTATTTTCGAGAAATTCATCCAAAGCTCGACGACCAACAAGGGGGCGGGCGGCACGGGATTGGGATTAGCCATTTGCCAGGAAATCATTCGCCGGCATTGCGGTATGATTAGCGCCCATAACCGACCGACGGGTGGCGCCTGTTTCACCGTCGTCGTACCCAGCCGCATGCCGGCGGCAGCGCCTGGCGATGGAGAGAGCGAGCAATGAACAAGGAACGTGTCCTCGTAGTGGACGATGAGCAGTTGAACCTGTTCATCATCGAGGAATTTCTCGAGCAGGAAGACATCGAGCTCGAACTACACAGCAATCCGCTTGAGGCGTGGGCAAGCCTCAGCGCTCCGGACAGCAATTTCTCCCTGGTCGTTCTCGACCGCATGATGCCTGACCTCGACGGCATGGAATTATTGCGCCGGATGAAGCGCGAAGCGCGCTTTGCCGATATTCCGGTCATCATGCAGACGGCCGCCTCCTCGCCCGACCAGGTGCGCGAAGGCCTGGAGGCCGGGGCCTACTACTACCTGACCAAGCCCTACGAGCCGGAAGCGCTGATCTCCATCGTTCGCGCTGCGCTGGAGGATCGCCGCGTACGCAGCCTGCTGCGCAGCCGGGCAGCGCACCTGGAGGAAGCTCAGGCGCTGATTTGCAGTGTCGAATACCGTTTCGAGACGCTGGAGGACGTCGGTTCCCTGGTTCCCGTGCTGGCCGGCATGTGCCCGGTGCCCGACATGGTGGCGCCCGGCTTGTCCGACCTGATGGTCAATGCCGTCGAGCACGGTAATCTGGGGGTTACCTACCAGGAAAAATCGCTGCTCAAGTGGGAAGGCGACTGGGAGGCCGAAATCCGTCGCCGCCTGGCCTTGCCGCAATTCCATGGGCGCTTTGCGACGGTGCGCGTCGAGCGTCGGCCGGAGACGCTGATTTTCACCATTACCGATCAGGGTGACGGTTTCGAGTGGAACAAGTTCCTGACTTTCGATCCCGACCGCGCCTTCGACCCGAACGGCCGCGGCATTGCCATGGCCAAGATGATGAGTTTTTCCGCCCTGGATTATCAGGGCAAGGGCAACATCGTCGTCGCCCAGGTCAACCTGGCCTAAGCGTCAGCGGGTCACGAAAGTCGGCCGAAAGCCGAGGGCCAGGCGGATCTTTTCCGCCACCTTTTCCGCATCGCTGCGGCTGGCATAGGGGCCGAGGTGCAGGCGGTGGATGCCGCCACCCGGATTGACCCGCATCGGCTCGTTGAGCCAATCCAGTTCGCGCAACAGATGGTTCTTCAGGTTCTCGGCATTTTCCGGGCTGGAGAAGGCGCCCAGTTGCAGGTAAACCCCTTTGGCAATGGTCGCGTCGCCGCTCATGCCGGCTTGGGCGGCGGTTTGTGCCGGCTGCTCTTCCTGCGCCATGCGGCGGGCCAGTTGTTCGATATTGTCGACTTCGGCAACCGTCGTCCGGGGGGGCGGCGTGACCTGGGCGTAGGTCGTCGTGGTCGCCTCGCCCGGGATGATCGCCTCGACCTCGACCAGGCCGCTGCCGCCATTGATCAAGCCGAGCTTGTAGGCGGCGGTATAGGAGAGGTCGATGACACGGTCGGCATGGAAGGGGCCACGGTCGGTGACGCGCACCACGACCGACTTCCCTGTTTGCACGCTGGTCACGCGCACATAGGACGGCAGGGCCAGCGTGGTATGCGCGGCGGTCATCGCGAACATGTCGTAGGGCTCGCCGATCGAGGTCTTCTGG
>CAZDRS010000146.1:0-6319 GCA_964507585.1 uncultured Dechloromonas sp. | reverse complement strand
GGCCTGACCCAGTTCGCCCCGCCGCTCAAGTTGTCCGAATTCGACTTCGCCATCCACCAGCCGGCACCCAAGGCAGGCGAGCATAACCAGGCCATCCTGCAGGCGGCCGGTTATTCACCGGAAGAAATCGCTCGCCTGAGGGGTAGCGGCGCCTTGGGCTGATCAGGCAAACTGCTGGCCGTTGGCCGCCCGGAGGCGGTCGGGGATACTGCGCCATGAACAAGCAAATCGACGAACTGCTGGCCCGCATTCACGAACTGGAAGACCAGGTCGAGGACGAGTATCGCAAGGCCCGCGAAGACTGGGAGCAGAGAAAGCAGGCGCTGGCCGACGAATTCCTGCGCCAGCAGCGGCGCTACAAGACCGGCCTGTTCCGCTTCCTGCTCCGCAGCCGCTGGCTGGTGGCGCTGACCGCGCCGGTCATCTACGCCGGCTGGATACCCTTCCTGCTCCTCGACCTGTTCGTTTCCGTCTATCAGGCGGTCTGCTTTCCGATCTACCGGATTCCCAAGGTGCGTCGTGCCGACTACCTGGTATTCGACCGGGCCGATTTGCCTTACCTGAACATCATCGAGAAATTCAACTGTCTCTACTGCTCCTACGGTAACGGCGTTGCTGCCTATACCCGTGAGGTGGCGGCACGCACCGAGCAGTACTGGTGCCCGATCAAGCACGCTCGCCGGCTCCGGGCGGCGCATGAGCGCTATCCAAAATTCTTCGATTACGGCGATGCAGAAGCCTTCCAGCAGGGCTTGAGCCGGCTGCGCCGACAGTACGGCGAACGGGATTAGCCGGCTTTCAGCCGGGGCGAACGATCTCGAAACCGAAGGAGTCCGCGGCCTCGGGCTGCCATGGCCGGCCGAAGCCGAGACGGCCCGGGCTATGCAGCGTCGCCATGTTTTTCCGGACGATGTGTTCCTCGCCGCTTCCCTGGGCGACAAATGTGCCGTTGGTGCTGACGTCGACCAGGACGTAACTGCCCAGCCGATACACGATCCGGCAGTGCTTGCGCGAAGCCTTGGGACTATTCACGACAATATCGTTGCCCGGATCGCGCCCGATGGTGACGATACTTTGCCGGCTGTCGAAACGGTAGGTTTCCGATCCGCAGCACAGAATCAGCTGCAGGCCGTGCGTGCCCGCCTGCGCCGGTTCGGATTCCTCGGTGACCGGCGGTGGTGGCCGATGCATCGGTATGGCATTCCAGTCGATGACGTAGGCGGCAATGTCCGATCCCTCGTTGGCGACCGGGGCTGATTTTTGTTGCAGTTCGGATGGCAGTCCGGCGATCACGTTCTCCGACAGCACGATGCCGGCGTCGGTAATCAGCGTGGACAGCTTGGCCGCGGTGGCCATGGCCGGATTGCTCAGGGGCTGGCCGATGGCGGCATGGATGCCGATTTTCAGCGCCAGTTGCGTGTCCGAGAGCTGGGGGATGACGGCGCAACGCCGCTGCATCTCGCAGGCGCCGATCAGGGCTGCCTCGGCCGAATGAAAACTGGCCAGCAGTCCCTGCTGCAGCGGCTTGACCAGGCGGCCGCCATGCGAGGCGAGGACGCGTTCCAGGCGCTTGAGCCGGCGCTGGATCAGCTTGTCCAGCAGGCAACTGTCGAGGTTGGCGCCCTGCCCGGAAATTTCATGCACTGCCCCGTGTACCAGATAGGCATGGTCGCGCTGCCGAAGGGGAGCGGTGATGGTCGGGGTGGAAAGTCGCGACATGGTGCGGGGCGAATGGCAGGGCCAGCCGAATTTTTCTGACAATGACGATGTCACCGATTCTAGCGACAGGCAGTCTCGCCAATTGCAAAGAATTGTTGGCGATTTGCATGGATGGACGACATTTGCCAATGGCCCTGTGGTTTGTCCGGATACAGCCTGGCTTGCCGACAATTTAGAATCCACCCATGAATACCGCGCTGCTGCTGCTTCCCGATTTCACCCTGATCCTGCTTGGCGTCGCCATTCGGCGCTGGATGCATCTGGGCGACCATTTCTGGAATGGCGTCGAGAAACTGGTCTACTTCATCCTGTTTCCGGCCCTGCTGGTCAACGCCATCGTCAAGACCCGCCTCGACCTCGGCGCCGCCCTGCCGTTGCTTGCCACCGCCTTTGCCGCAATGGCCGGCGGCATGCTGCTCGGTATCGTGCCCAAGCTGTTTACCCGCTTGCCGGCGCTGACCTATGCGTCGATGTTCCAGTGCGCCTACCGTTTCAATTCCTATATCGCACTGGCGGTTGCCGGCATGTTGTTCGGTGCGCCAGGCATCGCGACCATGGGCCTGATTGTCGGTGCGGCGGTGCCCTTCGCCAATCTGGTTTCGGTGTGGATGCTGGCTCGCCACGGCGATTCCGGCCTGTGGCGCGAGGTGGCGCGCAATCCGCTGATCTGGGGCACGGCCACCGGTTTCCTGCTCAACCTTGCCGGCTTCGTGCCGCCGGCGCCGTTGCAGGCTTTTCTCGGTCGGCTGGCCGATGCCTCGATTGCGCTGGGCTTGATCGCCGTGGGGGCCGCCTTGCGGCTGGATGGCGGCTCCGGCGTCAAGGTCTTTGCCGGCTGGCTGGTTGCCGTCAAGTTGCTGGCCTTGCCGCTGCTGGCCATGGCGACCGGCAGCCTGCTCGGGCTGTCCGGGCTCAATTACCAGATCGTCGTGTTGTTCGCTGCCCTGCCGACTGCCTCGTCGGCCTACATCCTGGCCATGCGCATGGGCGGCGATGGCAAGAGCGTCGCCTGGCTGATTTCAGTGACGACGCTCGGTTCGATGCTGACCTTGCCCGGTTGGGCCGCCTGGTTGCTGCGCTGAGCGGCGGCGTGCCGCCCGGCGTATCCGGCTGCGCTTCGATTATTTCTTGCCGCGGCTGGTTTTCGGCTTGGCTGCCGGCGCTTCGGTAGCGGCCTTGGCTACCTGAGCGGCGGCATCGGCGTGCTGCTGCATCTGCTCGCGCATTTGCTGCATCATCTGCCACGGCCACATGGCCGCATCGGACAGGCTGCCATGCGCCGGGTCGGCAACGCCCTGGAAGAAATGGGGCGGCGGCACGGGTTCCTCGGCCGGTGCGGCGTCGGGCGCCATCGACTTGGCTGCGTCGGAGGCCATCTTGCTCATCGTCTGCACGGCGCTCACCGTGGTGCGCTGCATCTCCAGACCCTGAATGGTCATTTGCAGCATCGACAGGTTCATGCGCAGCCAGCCTTCGACGGCTTTCATGTCCTTGATGCGCTTGTCGAGTTCATCGACATCGAAGGTCGGCGCCACCATGCCGGGGAGCGAGAAGCCCATGTTGCCCCACATGTTGCGCATGAAATTGAGCGGGTCGTGTACCTGTTCGTCGGACATCTTGATCTCCCTCCTGTTGGATTCCTGCATCTTAAACCCGGATCGCTGCTTTGGGGGCGGTGTGATGGGTCGAGATGAGGGGATTCCCCTGTTGTATGAAGCGAATCACCCCGCCGGCTATGCGAAATGATAAATTAGCGGTCTATCGCATAGAGGGGTGGATATGCTCAAGCTGTTGGTGGTTGAAGATCACGCACTGGTACGCGAAGGCCTGGTTCGTTTGCTCGGCCAGATGGAGCGTGGGGTAGAGGTTCTGGAGGCGCCGGATTTCGAATCGGCCCTGAACGTACTCGACAACGAGGGCGAGTTTGACCTGGTTCTGCTCGACCTGGCGTTGCCGGGCATCGACGGCTTTGCCGGTCTCGATATCCTGCGCCGGCGCTACCCGGCCATGCCGGTGGCGGTGGTGTCAGCCTTCGACGATGTGCCGACCATTACCCGTGTGCTCAACCTGGGTGCTTCCGGCTTCATTCCCAAGGCTTTTTCCGGCGAGGCGCTGCTCGCTGCGGTGCGCGACGTGCTGGCCGGCAACATCTTCCGGCCGAGCGGCCAATCGGCCGGGCCGATGCTGGATGCCGAAACGCCGATCCCGCCGGCCAAGAGCGGCATCCGCCCGGACGAGGTGGGGCTCACCGAACGTCAGGCCCAGGTTCTCGCCCTGATGGTGCGCGGCCTGACCAATCGTGATATCGCCGACCAGCTCGGGTTGTCGGAGGGTACGGTCAAGATCCACGCGACGGCTGTCTTCAAGACCTTGGGCGTCAGCAGTCGCACCCAGGCGCTGGTTGCCGTGGCGCGCTACGGCATCGATTTCGAGAGCGTTTTCTGAAGCTGGCCGAGTAGGGCCCGCAGCTTGGCGGGCCGCAAGGGCAGGGGCAGGACGTGCACGCCTTCCGGCGTATTGTCCAGCGCCTCGCGGGCCAGCACGATGATCGGCAAATCGCTGCGCTGGCTGTCGTACAAGGGGGCGAGGGCCTCCTGATCGACGATCAACACGCTATTCCGCAAATCGCGCCCGGTATCGCCGGTCGGTCGGACAATGACTTCATAGCCCCAGCGTTCGAGCAGTTCGGCGCTTGCCTGTAAGTCGGCGGAACGACCGATGCAATGCACCTTGCCGGCAGGTGCCCCGCCATCGCTGCCGGCCTGTGACGCAGCGACCGGTTTGCAGGCGGTGACGAGGAGCGTGAACAGGGTGCCCTCGCCGGTACGCGATTTGAGCTTGACCTTGATGTCGAGCGCCTTGGCCAGTCGGTCGACGATGGAGAGGCCGAGGCCCAGGCCCTTGTTCTGCTCGCGCGCAGCATTCCCGACCTGGTAGAACTCGGCAAAGATCGCCGCCTGGTGTTCCTGCGCAATGCCGATCCCGCTGTCCCGGACTTCGATGGCTACCTGTTCGCCCCGGCGGCGGGCGCCGATCAGCACGCGGCCGCCGGGCTGGGTGTAGCGCAGGGCATTGGAAACGAGGTTGGCGATCATCCGTTCGAGCAGGACGGGGTCGGTTTCCACCCAGTTCTTGGTCGGCCGGAAGCGCAGTGCAATGTTGCGGTCGGCGGCGGCGCGGCGGAAGGAATCGGCCAGGCGCCGGAAAATCGGCTGGATCTCCGAGGGGCGGCTGTCCGGCTTGATGCCGGCGACGTCGAGGCGGGAAATGTCGAGCAGCGAGTCGAGCAGTTCGCCGAGCAGGGCGGTCGAGGTCGATATCTGCTCGGCCAGGCGCGGCAATTCCTGTGGCGTGCCGCTGCGCACCTGGCGTTGCAGGTCGGCGGCAAAGAGCGATAGGGCGTGCAGGGGTTGCCGCAAGTCGTGGCTGGCGGCAGCGAGAAAGCGGCTCTTGGCGGTGTTGGCGCGCTCGGCCTCGTCCTTTTGCCCGGCCAGTTCGAGCGTTGCTTCCTGGACGCGTTCTTCGAGATGTTCGTGGCTGGCCGCCAGTTCGACGGTCATGCGCGCCATTTCGCGCACCTGGCGACGGATGAGCAGGGCGGTGACGAGCAGCACGACGCTGACCAGCACGGCCAGCGTGCCGAGTTCGAACAGGCGGTTGCGCCAGTTGGCGAGCAGGGTACTCTCGGGAATGGCGCTGAGGACGCGCAGGTCGGAGAAGCCGGGCACCGGTGCCGTGGAGATCAGCAGGCCGTTGGCGGTGAGCAGGCCGGTGTTGGGTAGCGCGCCGCGCAGCTTGCCGTGGAACAGCACCGTTTCGGCCTGGGCGCCGATGATGGGCGATTGCCGGCTGAGATCGGTCGGCCGGCAGGAGGCTACCACCTCGCCCTTGGCGTTGATCAGTACCGATTCGAAGTCGTCGGACAGGCGGTTCGACCAGCAGAAATCCTGCAGGAAGGCCGGTTCGATGGCGCCGAAGACCGCACCGTTGAAGCTGCCGTTGTCGCCGGTCAGGCGGCGGGCGATGGCGTAGGTGTAGCGGCCGGAGTTGCGCCCGATGTAGGGGCCAAAGCCGGCGCCTTCGGCACCGTTTTCGAGGGCGACGAAGTAGGGGCGGTCGCGGACGTTGATCTGCGGGGCGGGGAAATAGGTCGAGATGAAGCGCTGGTTGCCCAGCCGGTCGAAGATGATCAGGTCGCGCAACTGCGGCATGGCCCGGGAATGGCGTTGGGCGATGTATTCCCAGCCCTTGCTCGCTTCCCATTTTTCCCAGTCGCGCCGGCTGTGCGAAAGGTCGGTCGCTGTCTCGCGCAGCAGCATGTCGACGGCCTCGAAGGTGCGCGCCGTGTGCTCGGCCATCATAATCCCGAAGTGCTGCAGGCGGCGTTCACCGGCTTCCAGGTCGCGATTGCGGGCGACGACCAGGTCGGCCAGGAAGACCAGCAGCACGATCACCGTACCGACCAGCGAAATGGTCAGGGCCAGTGTTTCGGGCTTGCGGGATGCCATGTCGGTCTAGCGCTGGTAGCAGTAGAGCGGACGCGGCGGCGTGCAGTCCACTTCGATGATGCGATCCGGCGTGGCGCCGGGCACCGGGAAGC
>CAZDRS010000145.1:0-6369 GCA_964507585.1 uncultured Dechloromonas sp. | reverse complement strand
GCAACACCTTCTACTACATGCGGCTGGCCAAGCAGCGCGGCTGCAAGTTCGTCGTCGTCGATCCGCAATACACCGATTCGGCCGCCAGCTACGACGCCTGGTGGATTCCGATCAAACCCAATACCGATGCGGCGATGCTGGCCGGCATGGCGCACCATATCTTCGCCAACAACTGGCAGGATCAGAAGTTCATCGACAAGTTCTGCCAGGGTATGGATGCCGGCACGATGCCGAAGCAGTTTGCCGACCGCCAGAATTTCAAGGATTACATTCTCGGCAAGTACGACGACACGCCGAAGACGCCGGAGTGGGCCGAAAAAATCTGTGGCGTGCCGGCAGCGGACATCAAGAAGCTGGCCGAGATGTATGCCAGGACGAAGCCGGCCGCGCTCAAGGCGAGCTGGGCGCCGGGGCGGGCCAGTTATGGCGAGCAGTACAACCGGATGGCTGCCGCGTTGCAGGCGATGACCGGCAATATCGGCATTCTCGGCGGTTCGGCGGAAGGCGTCGGCAAAGGCTGGCATCCGGAGGCGGTGGCCTACCCGTACGACGAGTATGCGAATGTCTGGTATGCCTCGATCAAGTCCGATCGCTGGGCGCATTGCGTGCTGAACTATCCCAACGTGAAACGCGAGGAAGTGGGCCTGTGGCCGCGTACTGACCAGCTGGACGGCAAGATTCCCAACATCAAGGCCATTTTCTGGCAGGGCTCGGACTGGTTCAACCAGTTGACCAACATCAACAAGGAAATCCAGGCGGTAAAGAAGCTGGAACTGGTCGTCTGCATGGATTCGACCATCACCCCCTCCGGGTTGTGGGCCGATGTGCTCTTCCCCATCGCTACCCATTTCGAGCGCCAGGATGTGGCCTTGCCTTGGTACAAGGGGCATTACTACATCCATCGTCCCAAGGTCATCGAACCGCTGGGCGAAGCGAAGACCGATTTCCAGGTATTCACCGAGCTGGCCTATCGCATCGAAAAGCTCGATCCGACGGTCAAGGATTTCGGCAAGCGTTACAACCCCCGCTCGCAGCGCGATTACTTCCACAACAACGACGCCACCGACGAGGCCTACCTGACCGACTGGTGGGCCAACAAGGTGCAGAAGCATCAGGGCGTGAGCATGTCGTGGGCCGATTTCAAGAAGCACGGCGTCTACAAGTTCGTGCTCGACCGGCCGCATGTCGCTTTCGAGGCGCAGATCCAGCATGGCAAACCCTTCACGACGCCTTCCGGCAAGATCGAGATCCTGTCCACGACGCTGGCCAACATCAAGGACTGGACGAAGACGCAGTACGGCTATGAGATTCCCTACATCCCGAAGTGGGTCGAGCCCTTCGAGTCGCTGAACCACGAGAAGGCCAGGAAATACCCCTTCCACATGATCACGCCGCATCCGCGCTGGCGGACGCATTCGATCTTCCACAACATCCCGTGGTTGCGTGAAACCTATCAGCAGGAGATCACCATCAGCGCCCGCGATGCCGAGAAGCGAGGCATCAAGACCGGCGACATCGTCGAGGTGTGGAACGACCGGGGCAAGGTGGTCGTGCCGGCCTACGTCACCGAGCGCTGCATGCCCAATGTGGTGGTGCTCTATGAGGGCGCGTGGATGGATCTGGCCAAGGACGGCACCGACCGTGCCGGCAACCCGGATTTCCTGACCCTCGACCAGCCCAGCCCGGCCGGCGCCTTCGCCTACAACACCATCCTGGTCGATTTCAAGAAGACCAGTCTCGACCACCATCCGGGTTGGGATACGCAGGCGACTTCCCGCTCGGTGATCTTCCGGAGGGACAAGTGATGGTCAAGAAGGTCGACAAGCAGGCCCTGAGAACCGCCATCGAGCGCAAGGTGGCGCAGACCTACGAGCCGGTCAAGCCGGCCGTGCAGCTTGGCTTCATCCATCACAACGTCGATTGCATCGGCTGCCGCGCCTGCGAAATCGCCTGCAAGGACAAGAACGGCCTGCCGCCCGGGCCGCGTTTCCGGCGCGTGATGTACGTGGAAGGCGGCAGCTTCCCCGATGTCTATGCCTACAAGGTCAACATGTCGTGCAACCACTGCGCCGAACCGGCCTGCCTGCCGACCTGCCCGACCGGCGCGATCTGGAAGCGGGCCGACAACGGGGTCGTCGACATCGACTCGACGCTGTGCATCGGCTGCCGCAAGTGCGAGGCCGCCTGCCCCTACGGCGCGCCGCAGTGGGACCCGCAGGAACTGGTCGTCAAGAAGTGCAACCTGTGCATCGACGAACTGGAAGCCGGCCGCAAACCCTACTGCGTCATGGCCTGCATGATGCGTGTGCTGGATATCGGGCCGATCGAGGAAATCTGGAAAGGCAGCCTGAAAACCACTGCCATCGGGCCGAACGACAAGCCGGTCAAGCAAGTGAAGAACATGGCCAACCCGGAACTCACCCGGCCGTCGATTGCCTTCATTCCGCACAGCAAGGGCAAAGTCGATGGAAAATGAACTGTTTGCCGCACTGGCGGATGATCTCGAGCAATTGATCCGCCTGCACGACCGCGAACTCGATGCCGCTACCCTTGCTGCCTTGCGCACCACCGACTTTCCTGCTGGCCTGGCCCTGCCGCCGGAAGGCGAGGCCGGGCAACTGGCCTACGCCAACATGGCGGCCGCTGTTGCCGAGCAGATTTCCCTGGACGAACTGGCCGCCGATTTCGCGGCGATCTACCTGAACAACAGCCTGGGCGCCTCGCCCTACGAGTCGGTCTGGCTATCCGACGATCACCTGGCCTGCGCCGCACCGATGTTCGAGTTACGCGAGCGCTATGCCGGCATCGGCCTGCAGGCGGCCGACTGGCGGAGTCGTTTCGACGATCATTTCGTGCTGCAACTCCAGTATGTGCGCCATGTCCTGCTCGACCCGGCGGCCCGGAGCGCAGCGGCAGGTTTCATCGACGAGCATGTCGGTTACTGGTTTCCCGATTTTGCCCAGCGCGTTTCGGCCCACTGCGCCACCTCGTTCTACGCCGCACTGGCCGAACTGACGCATGTCTGGCTGTTGCGCTGTCGCCAATTGCTTGGCGAAATCCATGGCCAACCCGTACCTTCCCGCCAATCGGTGAGCGAACGCATCCATCGCAAGCTGGCACTGGAAAAGGCCGAGGTGGCGCCAATCCGTTTCATGCCGGGGGCGCAGGGGCCCAGTTGGTAGGTCGTCGGCGTCAGCCGCTGGCCTGGGTATGGCCGGAAACCGTGTTGCGGCCACTGTTTTTCGAGTCGTACATCGCCTGGTCGGCGGCCCGGCGCAATCCGTCCAGCGTTTCGCCGCTGCTGGGGTAAAGGGCGACACCGATGCTGCAGGTGACGGACAGGGTGCCCCGGCTGGTTTCGAGCGGCCGGGCGATGGCTCGGCGCACTTTTTCGGCAACGCTCAGGGCATCGTCGAGGCTCAGGGTATTGGCGAGCAGCACGACGAACTCGTCGCCACCATGCCGGGCGACCGTGTCGCAGGCACGAATCTCCGCCGTCATGCGGTGGGCGCATTCGATCAGGACTTCGTCGCCCACTTCATGGCCGTGCCGATCGTTGATTTCCTTGAAATGGTCGAGGTCGAGCAGCAAGAGCGCGAAGGCGTTGCCGTTGCGAATGTGCAACTGTACTGCCTGCTCGAAGCGGTCGCTGAACAGGAAGCGGTTGGGCAGGCCGGTCAGCAAGTCGTGGGTTGCCAGGTAGGCCGAGCGTTCGTGTTCCCGCGCCCCGCGTTCCAGGGCGCGGAAATGGCGCAGGCTGAGCGCCGGCACGCAGATCAGGGCGCAGGCCAGCAAGCCGAGGATGACCAGGAACTCGGCGGTCAGGAAGTCGCGCCATGCCAACTGCTGCTCAAAGTACATGACGGTCGGTTGCGAGTCGTTGTCGATGCTGCTTTCGTGCTTGAAGCGGGGCAGAAGCCAGGCATCGAGCCAGTTTGCCGCGCTGGCTTCCTTGTTGAACAGCATGCTGTCCGGCTTGGCGGCGCTGCGCATTTGCGCATAGTAGGCCAGTGTCGGGGCGGCCGAGCCCGTATCCTTGGCTGGCAGCAGGGCGTCTGTCCGGATCACCAGCAGGGCGGTCATCGTATTGCCGAACAGGCTTTGCGTACCGCTCGATGGTGCCGTTGTCGCACGCTCCACTTCCTTGAGCAGGATATAGGCCTGGCCGCCTTCGAACATTTCGAACACGGGGCTGACGACAGCTTTGCTGTTTCTCTGGGCCAGGGCCAGGGAATGCGACAGAAAATCGACCGTTTCCAGCCGGACGCCATAGATGTCCTGAGCTTGCGGCAGCGCCGGATACATGAACAGGATGGGCCAGGTTTCCTTGCCCGCGGTAAAGTTGGCTGGTGGTTTCTGGAGGGCGCCGGGAAAGGTCTTCAGCGTGAAATTACTCAGCCATTCCTTGCGCAAGGTGGCCTGGAACGCCGCTTCCTGCGCAACCGGCACCCGGCGCGCCACTTCCAGCATGTAGATGTGCGGATAGGAGGCCATGGCCGACGCTGCATAACGGGTGGCCGATTTGATGTCGTTGCCTTCGACGGCCTGCAAAAAAGCGGAAAAACCGGCGAGGACGGCTTCGTTCATGTCCAGCTTGTTCTTGAGCTGATTGCTCAATTGCTGGGCGCTTTCTTCGAATTCGTGTTCGCGCCGGCCGATTTCTGCGGAGACCAGCAGATGTGTCGCAAAGGCGATGACGCCAATCCAGGCAAAGGTCAGGGCAACGAGGGATTGGCGAAAATGGGAGCTGGTCATGTCAAGTGGGTTCCTGTTGGGAATATCCCACTTGCTTGGCTAGTTGTGAATATGCATAAAGTTCTAAATATGGGCTAGGTTGGGCTTTGTTATCCGCCCAGCCGCGCCAACGCCCAGCCAACATGTTCCCTGACGACTGCGGACGGATGGTCGCTATGCCGGCACAGGGCTGCCTTGGCCTCATCGCTGGTCGGGCCATTGCCCAATGCTACGGCAATGTTGCGCAACCAGCGTTCGTGTCCGATACGGCGGATGGGGTTGCCGGCCAGGCGGTCGTTGAATTGCTGCTCCGTCCAGGCGAACAGCTCGATCAGCGTTGCCGAGTCGAGCTTGTGGCGTGGTGCGAACTCCGGATCGCCCTGCCGAGCGAAGCGGTTCCACGGGCAGCACAACTGGCAATCGTCGCAGCCGTAGATGCGGTTGCCGAGCAGGGGGCGAAATTCTTCCGGGATGGGCCCGTCCAACTCGATACTCAGGTAGGAAATACAGCGCCGGGCATCGACCTTGTAGGGGGCGACGATGGCAGCGGTCGGGCAGGCATCGATACAGGCCGTGCAGGTGCCGCAATGCGCTTCGATGGGGGCGTCGGGCGGTAGCGGCAGGTCGGTGTAGATTTCGCCCAGGAAGCGCCAGGAGCCTTGCTTGGAGAGCAGCAAGGTGTGCTTGCCGCGCCAGCCGAGGCCGGCCTGGCTGGCGAATTCAACTTCCATGACCGGCGCCGAGTCGGAAAACACGCGGTAGCCGAAAGGCCCGGCTTCGGCGGCGATGGCATCGGCCAGCTTCTGCAGGCGGCTGCGAATCACCTTGTGATAGTCGCGGCCTTGGGCATAGCGAGAAATGGCTGCCTGCTGCGGATCGTCGACAATCTTGCCATGCGGCAGATAGTCGAGCGCTGCGCTGATCACCGTGACGGTTCCCGGGTGCAGTTGCTGCGGCTGGGCACGCAATTCGGCATGGCGAGCCATATAATCCATTTCGCCGTGGCAACCCTCGGCCAGCCAGGCACGCAGGCCGGCCACTGCGTCACCGGGGTCGGCACGCGCCACGCCAATGGCAGCAAAGCCCAGTTGTTGGCCGGCCGAGCGAATTTTTTCCTTGAGTGCTACGTAATCCACAGTGGAGTCCTGATCGTGCATAGCCCAGATGTTACCGCCGTTTTCGAATTGCCCGACGAAGCCGCCACCCAGCGTCTGGGCGAAGCATTGGCGCCTGTGCTGCAGCCGGGCATGGTCGTTTTCCTGGAAGGCGACCTCGGGGCGGGCAAAACCACGTTGTCGCGGGCGCTGATTCGGGCACTTGGTCATGCCGGGCCGGTGAAAAGTCCTACCTATTCACTGGTTGAAGTTTACGTAATTTCGAGCTTATACTTATATCACTTTGATTTTTATCGTTTCGAGTCACCTGAGGAGTTTCTCGATGCGGGCTTTGATGAATATTTTAATGACGCTTCGGTCTGCCTGGTCGAATGGCCGGAACGCGCTCAAGGTTGCCTTCCGCCGGCAGACTTGCGGCTACGCCTTTATCATGCAGGTGTCGGGCGTGTCCTCGAAGCCTTGGCGGATACACCGAAAGGGCAAGCATGTCTAAACGCGCTCATCCCAGCCATGGGCGCCG
>CAZDRS010000144.1:0-6393 GCA_964507585.1 uncultured Dechloromonas sp. | reverse complement strand
CCGTCAAGCGCATCAATGCGTTCGAGCCGGCCATGCAGGCGCTCTCCGACGAGCAGCTGCAAGCCAAGACCGACGAGTTCCGGCAACGCCATGCCAACGGCGAATCGCTCGACGATTTGCTGCCCGAGGCTTTTGCCGTCGTCCGCGAGGCCGGCAAGCGTGTCCTCGGCATGCGCCACTTCGACGTACAGATGATCGGCGGCATGGTGCTGCACTACGGCAAGATTGCCGAAATGCGCACCGGCGAAGGCAAGACCCTGGTCGGCACGCTGCCCGCCTACCTGAATGCCATTTCCGGCAAGGGCGTGCACGTCATCACGGTCAACGACTACCTGGCGACCCGTGACTCGGAATGGATGGGCCGTCTGCACCGTTTCCTCGGCCTGACCGTTGGCGTCAATCTGTCGCAGATGGAGCACGAGGCCAAGCAGGCCGCTTACGCTGCCGACATTACCTACGGCACCAATAACGAATTCGGCTTCGACTATCTGCGCGACAACATGGTCTATTCGGCCGACCAGCGCGTGCAGCGCAGCCTGAATTTCGCCATCGTCGACGAGGTGGATTCCATCCTGATCGACGAAGCGCGTACGCCACTGATCATCTCCGGCCAGGCCGACGACCATACCGACCTCTACCTGCGCATGAAGGACGTCGTGCCGCAACTGACGCGGGCAATGGAAGAAAAGAGCGAGGGCGACTACTGGGTGGACGAGAAGGGGCACCAGGTGCACCTGTCGGAAGCCGGCTACGAGCATGCCGAGGCGCTGCTCGCCGAGCACGGCCTGCTCAAGGAAGGCTCCAGTCTCTACGACGCCGCCAACATTTCGCTGATGCACCACCTGAATGCCGCCCTGCGCGCGCTGACGCTGTTCCACAAGGATCAGCATTACGTCGTGCAGAATGGCGAAGTGGTCATCGTCGACGAATTCACCGGCCGCCTGATGGCCGGCCGTCGTTGGTCGGACGGCCTGCACCAGGCCGTCGAAGCCAAGGAGGGCGTGGAAATCCAGGCCGAGAACCAGACCCTGGCCTCGATCACCTTCCAGAACTATTTCCGGATGTACAACCGCCTGTCCGGCATGACCGGCACGGCCGACACCGAAGCCTACGAATTCCAGCAAATCTACGGCCTGGAAACTGTCGTCATCCCGACGCACCGGCCGATGGTGCGCAAGGACATGAACGACCTGGTGTACAAGACGGCCGACGAAAAGCACGCGGCGATCATCGCCGACATCAAGGATTGCGCGAAGCGCGGCCAGCCGGTGCTGGTCGGCACGACCTCGATCGAAAACTCGGAACTGCTGTCGCACCTGCTCGACCAGGAAAAGCTGGCGCACCAGGTGCTCAACGCCAAGCAGCATGCCCGCGAAGCCGAGATCGTTGCCCAGGCCGGTCGTCCAGGCATGATCACCATCGCCACCAACATGGCCGGTCGGGGTACCGACATCGTGCTCGGCGGCAACATCCAGAAGCAGATCGACGCCATCCAGGCGGATGAAGCCTTGTCGGCCGCCGACAAGGAAGCCAAGGTCAGTGCCCTGAAGGACGAGTGGCAGCAGGTGCACAATGCCGTGCTGGCCTCCGGTGGCCTGCACATCATCGGCTCCGAGCGCCACGAATCGCGCCGTATCGACAACCAGCTGCGTGGCCGTGCCGGCCGCCAGGGCGATGCCGGTTCGTCGCGCTTCTACCTGTCGCTCGACGACCAGTTGCTGCGCATCTTTGCCGGCGAGCGCCTGCGCGCCATCATGGACAAGCTGAAGATGCCGGAAGGCGAGGCGATCGAGCATCCGCTCGTCACGCGCTCGCTGGAATCGGCACAGCGCAAGGTCGAGGCCCGCAACTTCGATATCCGCAAGCAGTTACTGGAATACGACGACGTCTCCAACGACCAGCGCAAGGTGATCTATCACCAGCGCAACGAATTGCTGGAATCCGAGGACATCTCCGAAACCATTACCGCGATGCGCCAGAGCGTCATCGGCGAAATCTTCCGTACCCACGTGCCGGAGGATTCCGTCGAAGAGCAGTGGGACATGGAAGGCCTGGAGCGCACCCTGGCGGCGGAACTGCAGATCGAGGCGCCGGTTGCCCAGTGGTTCAAGAGCGAACCGACGCTGTCCGATGTGGAAATCCTCGAACGCATCGTCAAGGGGGCCGACGAGGTTTACCAGGCCAAGGTCGAACTGGTCGGCGCACCGACCTTCCACCAGTTCGAACGCAACGTCATGCTGCAAAGCCTGGACAGCCACTGGCGCGAGCATCTGGCAGCGCTGGATCATCTGCGCCAAGGCATCCACCTGCGCGGCTATGCCCAGAAAAACCCGAAGCAGGAATACAAGCGCGAAGCCTTCGAGTTGTTCGAGGGGCTGCTCGACCTGATCCGTCGCGAAGTCACGCGCATCGTCTATACCGTGCAGATTCGTTCGCAGGAAGATGTCGAGGAAACCGCGCCGCACTCGGACGTCCAGAACGTGCAGTACCAGCATGCCGGTTATGACGAGGCGCTGGGTGAGGGCGAGGCACAGCCGCAACCTGTCTCCGCGGCCGATGCCGGCCCGAAGGTCGGCCGCAACGACCCCTGTCCCTGCGGTTCCGGCAAGAAATACAAGCACTGCCACGGCAAGCTGAGCTAGTTGTTGGTTATTAGTCGTTAGCTGTTAGCAAAATCAGGAGGCCAGCCATTCGCTGGCCTCGATCCTTTCAACTCGACCCAGGATCTCCTCATGCCCGTCAATTACGCCACGCCTGCTGCCGATCAACTCTTTCCGGTCACCGGTATTCGCCTCGGTGTTGCCGAAGCCGAAATCCGCAAGAAGAATCGCCGCGACCTGACCCTGGTTGCCCTCGATGCGGGCTGCACGGTAGCTGGCGTCTTTACGCAAAACCGTTTCTGCGCCGCCCCGGTGCAGTTGTGTCGCAACCATCTGGCGACCGGCAAGGAAATGCGCGCCCTGGTCATCAATACCGGCATCGCCAATGCCGGCACCGGCGAGCCCGGCCGCCAGACGGCCCAGGCCTCCTGTGACGCAGTGGCCGACCTGCTCGGCATCGCCGCCGACCAGGTGCTGCCTTTCTCGACCGGCGTCATCCTCGAACCGCTGCCGGTCGACCGCCTGAAGGCCGGCCTGCCCGCTGCCAAGGCCGATCTGAAGGGCGACAACTGGCATGCCGCCGCGCATGCCATTATGACCACCGACACCGTGGCCAAGGCGGCTTCGCGTCGCATCACGGTCGGCGGCAAGACGATCACCGTTTCCGGCATCTCCAAGGGCGCCGGCATGATCAAACCGAACATGGCGACCATGCTCGGTTTCCTCGCCACCGATGCCGGCATCGCCCAAGCCATGCTCGACAAGCTGGTCAAGGAGGCGGCCGACGCTTCCTTCAACTGCATTACGGTCGATGGCGATACCTCGACCAACGACTCTTTCGTGATGATTGCCACCGGCCAGTCCGGCGCCGCCTTCGCGTCGGAAGCCGATGCCGGCTGGGCCGAGGTCAAGGCCGCCATCATCGCCGTGTCCGTCGAACTGGCCCAGGCCATCGTGCGCGACGGCGAAGGCGCCACCAAGTTCATCACGGTTGCCGTCCAGGGCGGCAAGAGCATCGAGGAATGCCGCCAGGTCGGCTACGCCATCGGGCATTCGCCGCTGGTCAAGACCGCCTTCTTTGCCTCCGATCCCAACCTTGGTCGTATCTTGGCGGCCGTTGGCTATGCTGGCATCGGCGATCTGGACGTCGATGGCGTCAAGGTTTGGCTCGACGACGTGCTGGTTGCCGAAAAAGGTGGTCGTGCCGCCGCCTATCAGGAAGCCGATGGTGCACGTGTCATGGCGCAGGCCGAAATCACCGTGCGTGTCGATCTGGGGCGCGGTACCGCCAAGGCGAATGTCTATACTTGCGATTTTTCCTACGACTACGTCAAGATCAACGCCGATTACCGTAGCTGATCGCCCGGTTCAGCCAGTTCAGGCCCGCCACTCGGCGGGCCTTTGTCTTTCTGGGCGAGGCGCCAAGCGGCCCGGCCTGTAATCGATGCCAGGTGCCAGCCGGCGGCCGCTTTCGCGGGATTGGTGTTTGTCCAGACTGCTGGCATGATGCGGGCGAACGGCTGGCCCGGATTTCTCCTTTTTAGCGGCCAGGCAGCGATTCTTGAAAGTGACCATGACCGATATTCGTCGCGATCTTGCGCGCAATACCCTGGCGATCCTCTGCATCATTGCCCTGATCGGCCTCAGCCTGTGGGTCTTGCGCCCCTTTTTGGCTGCCGCGGTGTGGGCGGCCATGATCGTTGTCGCTACCTGGCCTTTGTTGCTGGCGCTGGAGGCCCGCCTGGGCGGCCGGCGCGGGGTGACGGTAGCGGTGATGACGGTGGCCATGCTTTTCCTGCTCGTTCTGCCCCTCTGGCTGGCCATCGACACCATTCTCGAGCATTCGGAGCAACTGACGGCGGCCGGCAAGTCGCTGGCTTCCAATGGCCTGCCACCGCCGCCAGCCTGGGTTGCTGCGCTGCCCTGGATCGGTGAACGTCTCGCCCCGGCCTGGAGCCAGCTGGCTGCCGGAGGCACGGCCGGCATCGTCGCGAAGGTCACGCCCTATGCCGCCGATACCGGCAAATGGCTGCTCGCCCAGATCGGCGGCCTTGGCGGCATGCTGATCCAGTTTTTGCTGGTGGTTACCATTTCGGCCATTTTCTATGCCGGCGGTGAGGAGGGTGCCCGCATGGCGCGCCGTTTTGGTCGCCGCTTGGCGGGCGAGCGCGGCGAGAATTCCATCATCCTGGCCGGTCAGGCGATACGGGGTGTGGCGCTTGGCGTGGGCGTAACTGCCATCGTCCAGACGGTGCTCGGCGGTGTCGGCCTGGCCGTGGCTGGCGTGCCATTCGCTTCGTTGCTGTCGGCGCTGATGCTGATGTTGTGCATCGCCCAGATCGGCCCGATGCTTGTCCTGCTGCCGGCGGTCGGTTGGCTGTTCTGGTCGGGCGACACCGGCTGGGCGACGGTTTTGCTGGTGTGGAGCCTGGTCGTCGGCAGCCTGGACAACTTCCTGCGCCCGATGCTGATCAAGCGCGGTGCCGACCTGCCGCTATTGCTCATTTTTGCCGGCGTTATTGGCGGCATGCTCGGCTTTGGCCTGATCGGCATTTTCGTCGGGCCGGTCGTGCTGGCCGTGACCTATACCCTGATGCTGGCCTGGATCGAGGATGCGCTGGGCAAGGACGAGTCGTCAGATCCGGCGTAGGCGGATCATGCGGAACCAGCCACCGGCCAGCGCCGGTTGGTCGTGCTCCAACGCCAGTTGCGGGGCGGCCGGTAGCAGATCCTCGAACACGACATCCAGCCGGGTCGCGACCCGGCGCACGAGCGGATTGGCCAGTCGACGCAGCAGGGCTGGCTGGCCCCGGCGCAGGAATTTGTCGAAAACCAGTACGCAGCCACCAGGTTTGACGACCCGCCCGATTTCCGCCAGGCAGCGAGCCGGTTCCGGCACCACCGCCAGGATCAGGTGCAGCACAGCACTATCGAAAGACGCCTCGGCAAACGGCAGTTTCTGGGCGTCGCCCTGAACCGCCTTGAAATCGATGCTGCCGACGCGGGGCAGGGCGCGGCGGAGCATGGCATGGGTCAGGTCGAGGCCGACGTAACGATGCCGTGCCGGCAGGTGCGGTAAATCCAGCCCGGTGCCGACGCCGGCCAGCAACACCCGGCCGGGTACGGCCGGCAATGCGTCCAGGCTGCGTTTGCGCGCCGCCTGTGTGGCACGGCTGAGCATCGCATCGTAGAACGGTGCAATCAGCGTGTAGGTGTGCTTCAGGCTCAATGCAGGGCGCGCGGGCTGGCCAGCACGAATTCCGGGATCTCGGCTTCGAAATGGGTGCCATCCTCGGCCACCATCTGGTACGTGCCCTTCATGGTGCCGATTGGCGTCGTCAGCGACGAGCCGCTGGTGTATTCGAAACTTTCCCCGGGTTGCAGCAGCGGTTGCTGGCCGACCACGCCCAGGCCGCGTACTTCCTGGACGGCGTTGTGGGCGTCGGTGATGATCCAGTGCCGCGAAACCAGTTGTGCCGCTACCTTGCCAACGTTCTTGATGGTGATCGTATAGGCAAAAATGTAGCGGTCATTCTCCGGGTCGGACTGCTCCGGGATGAACTGCGGCATGGGGCTGACTTCGATACGATACTTGTTGTCGGGCATGTGATAATTTCGTCTGTTCTTGTTGAGGGATCCATTATGTCAGCCAAAGATTACGTCATTGCACCAAGCATTCTGTCTGCCAATTTCGCCAAGCTCGGCGAGGAAGTGGCCAACGTCATTGCTTCGGGGGCCGACTGGATTCACTTTGACGTGATGGACAACCATTATGTTCCCAACCTGACCATCG
>CAZDRS010000143.1:0-6408 GCA_964507585.1 uncultured Dechloromonas sp. | reverse complement strand
CATGAACCAGTCGGCGCTGACAACTGAGATATGTAAACGTCTCAGTTTGAAGTAACTTCCAGCCGTATATTTGGTGGGTACTACCCAACGGACTTTCGCAAGGGAGTCCGTTTTTTATTGCATCAAGGGTCTTTAGCTCAGTTCTGCTAAGAACCTTTCAACCGTCATTGACCGTTCCTCTACTGTCAGGCGGTTCAGCCCCAAAAGCAATAGCGCAATCCTATCGTCGTCGCAGTACAGATACGACAGGGAAACATTCAGCACTTCAGCGATCAGTCTTACCGTTGGCAACGGTGGCTCATGCACGCCAAGCTCATACCGACTGATCCGTGCCCTGGCACTGGATTCGTCGATGCCTATCGCAACGCCCAGCTTTTCCTGTGACCAACCAAGCCCCTCACGTAACGCACGGATTCTGCGGCCTGTGATGTTCTGAGGAGATGGCTGCTTCGCACGAGACATGTTGCGAGTCTCGTGACAAAACCCACACACGTTGTCACGTTATTCGTTACACTATCGTCATAATGACTAAGCCATATTGGCATTAAATATTGATCATTAATAGAAAATACGGGGAAAACGAAAATGCTTTCAAGATTTATCGTATTTTGGTTCAAAGGAATTATTGAACTTGGACTATGATCCGCCCTAATTACTGGATCGGCCGTCGGCTTCGGCCTTGGTGCAACACAAAACCTGGGCATAATCGGATTAATAGTCGGAGCATTACTGACATTTATAGTCTTGGCAATAGTCTTTGGAACAATACTCATTCTTGCTGATATACACACATTTCTAAAGGAACTTGTCGATCTCCAAGCAAGCAACAATCACACAACAAACGAGCAGCCATACAATCAAAAAATCATTCAGAAACAATTAAATGAATTTGGTATCAAATTTGATGGCTCATATTATTATGTTCGAGAATTCAAATTCGATAATCCAATCGACGCAATCGCAAAGGCGAAAATCATCGCAGCGCAAAATCAATAAGGCAAATCATCTACTGTTTTAGAAAGCTACGATCATGGCTTCAAAATATCTAATCGCCTTGGCATTTACAATAACATTGGTTTCCTGCGACAAGTACATTTGGGTTCGACAAGATGGCTCAGCTGCCGGATGGGATAGAGATTACAGCTATTGCAAAACATCCGCATCGATGCGAATCCCCCCTAGCTATAGCATCATTGAGACTAATACATACGACAAAAAATCACCTTCCAAAATAACAATCTATGATCTTAATTCCAGAGATCGAGAAACCTCAACTGAGGAGTGTCTAAAGGATAAAGGCTGGATGTACATCCCTGAAAAATATAGGCCACACAAAAGAATGGCCGATGGAACCTTTTATAACATTGTCGAAAAAGGCGGGTATTGCAATATCACTGACGACTGCGTCAGAGGCTTGTTCTGCCTTGACAACAAATGTCGTGAATAAAATATAAACGCAAGATTAATGTCTAAGGGAAGTTATATATGGCCATGACCAAATGCAAAGAGTGCGGTAGCGCCATCAGCTCAAAAGCAGAAGCCTGTCCAAAATGTGGATTTCGCCTCAAACCGAAACCTTCTGGCTGCGTCGTAGGCTTATTTAAGATGACAGGAGGACTTATAGGTGCAATTGTCGCCTTGGTTCTTGTGACAGGATTTCTCCGAGATAACGAAAAAAGCAGCGTGACTCACCCGATTCAAGAATTGGAGATGAAATGTAAGGCACTTGCAGACTCATATCCAAACCAATCTGAGCGAGGCGACGTTTATTCAAGTTGCGTAACCTCAGGAAAGGCTGCACTGAAGGCACACGGAATAAATTAACCCTTTCCGCTACTGTCAGAATATAAGCAATAAATTCGAAAGGTCGCTTTGGCGGCCTTTTTTATTGCCCCCACAATCTGGAGAACCTATTGCGTCGATCTAAATATTCCATCAGCAACACAACATGGCGTGCCTCAAAAGCCGCCTATCACCAAGCAGACAAAGCCTTCACCCATGCCGCCAAATGGGTCGCCACTGATCACACAGGCTTCAGCCGTGCCATGGATGAAATGCCCAAGATGGGCTTCATCGACAGCTGTAAGTACATCGCCATTCATTTCATCATGGCCATGCTGGGCGCTCTGATTTCAGCCGTACTGATGTTCATCCTCATGGCCTTTGGCATCCCACTATTCATTAAATTTCTGCTGACGTAAGCACTCAGCTAGTTCAAGCCAAACGCCTCCCTGGAGCAATCCTCGGAGGCGTTTTCTTTTGTCGTTCACTCATGGAGTAACTCATGCAAACCCACAGCATCCCCCCCCCTTCAATCAACCCTAAGGAGAACCCGCCGCACTCATTTGCCAAATTTCCCTCGCAGCAATCCTTTTATGGAGCCACATCATGGTCATCGTGACCTGTCCTTCTGATTTATCCCGCATTGCCAATCCCGGCATTCGACAGTTGGTCACACTCCGACTGCAGCAGTTATCTCCACCAGCCTCCCCTGCTACCCCCTTTGAATTCATTTTGGTGGAGGGAGGGGAGGCAGTTTCGGAAATTGAGCAGGCTGCGGGATTCCCCATCCTGACCAGCTTGTTCGATGACTTGCCCTTTGATCACCCTGACTTTTATCCACCTTTTGAAATCATGGAGGAACACCACTATGAGCAATACCGCTTTTACGAAATGGTCGTCATTAGCGATGACGATGGGGCTGCTACCGCGCTCCTTATCCCAGACCAAGAAGGCATCGACGCCAGTTTGTTGGCTATGTGTCGATCATGGGCTACGCCAGCCGTGAGTACGCCATGAGATTTCAAAACTTAATCGCCCACCTCCCGCCCCCGACAGGTTCTACCTCTCGGGGGTTTCTCTTTTATGGAGCTCCGCATGTCGCAGAACCGCAATCAGCAACACCCCATCTTGACCGAAATGTTATCCACGCTCGATGAAGGGCAACGTGAGTTCTATGAGGAACGAGCCGGAATCCTTGAGTACGAGGCAAGCCTTGATCGCCAACTTGCCGAAATACTGGCGCTACTGGAAGTCATTCGGCTGACTGGCTGGCCACCGAATCGCACGGGATAACTTGAGGCAAACCAGCCATCTTATATGACATATAAATAATCCATAGGAGGCAAAATGCCTGATGAAATTACACCAGCTATCCCAATGCGAATCCTGAAGGTCAGCACCTGCCCAAGCTTGTCCGGGCGATCGGAACTGACCTACCACATCGTCTGCAATGCCGAAGGCGAAATTCAATTTCGTGTCGTCAGTAACAGTGGTTCCGGCCAATTCAATGCCGATGCCGTTTCATTCAACCAAATCACCAAACTACTCACTGAGCATCCTGCCGAAAAACCGCTTGCCTCCAGCGTTCTAGCCCCTGTGTTTCGAGGCAAAAGCAGCAACAGCCCGGCATTCCTGTTCGCAGCACTCAAGGCTGAACTGATTGTGTTGCCTGGCTCAACTAAGGATGCCGGCTACACGATTGGTGACATTGAAGTATTCAGGCACGAAATGAATGTCCTGATCGCCAGCAACGCATCAATTGCAGACATGGCGGCAGATAAACCGGTCAAGAAGAAGCCTGTCGGTCGCAAACCTTCCGGAAGGCCGACTCCATGACATTGATGGTCGCAACCCTGCTGTGTTTCGTCGTGCTGCTCTGCCTTGGCACCTTCAAAACCTTGCTTGCCATCGTCGCTTTGGCTGCGCTGGCACTCATCTCACCCTTCGTATTCATTGGCCTATTGGCACTGCTGGCCGCATTTTTTCTATTCACCAAGTAAAGGAGTAACGCCATGAAAGACCTGTACATCATCACCGCCATCGACACCATTTCTCAATGGGATCAGGATTCCGCTTTCTCCTGCGTTACATCGCTGGCAGCACTTCGCTATCGAGATTGAGTTCCTTGTAGCTCCCCGCTCGGCCATTCCCAGCGCCGACATAACAGCATCTGGCCTGAACACCACAGGCATTCACCCCTAGCACCAGCCCTCCGCAGCCCCTTCCCTAAATTCGACTGACATCTGACCTGCATTGGCCCACCAGCCAAGGATTCTGCTCGTCTGTCGATCATGGGAAGGGGCTGGCGGATTATTTTTTGGAGTATTTATGAACAACATCATCACCGCAGCTCGCGTATCGGAATCTCAACGTATGGATGTTGCTGACGAGCATTTCGGCATTCGCTTCCCGCTCACAGTTGAGCCGATGATCTACCAGTTCGCCACACAACTTGCTTCTGCCTATTCTGGTGGCTACTGGCTTTTTTACACCCTATCCGATGGTGGATTCTTCATGGCACCGGACATTGCCAAGGTATTTGAAGTCATTGCCGACAACGGCTATCAAGGCAGTATGTCAGCGGAAGCCTTGGGCATCACGGCCTGCCTTTACGCCTATAGCAATCTGTCTTTCGGCGAAGGCAAATTTGGCGAAATATGCGGTGAACACTATCACTTGCTATTTGAGTTCGCCATGCAGCATCCCGAGGCAGTGGCGATTCGGGCGGCTATAGACTAAATCCTGCATCACCACCCCCTGTCAGAAAATCCGATTTCCCCACTTGGGCGGTAAAAGTGGGTTTTCGGGCGGGGGCCAGGGGCGCTGGAGGAAGATTTATAGAGTGGAACGGGATACGACAAACCCAGTACCGCTACAATCACAGCACAACTTTCCGATTCGGCATGGACGCATTATGAGCAAACTCTTTACCCGAACGTCTATCACGGTCGATGAAGCTGTTGCGATACTGCTTGGGTGGACAAATGGCCCAGTTGAATATCAGGTAATGAGTGAAGATCCCTCACCTGAAGAATTGGATAGTCTCGACACCCTTGCATTCTCTCTCCAAGAATATTTGCAGGAAAAACTGGATGAATTGGAGAGCGACCTCACCGAAGCGCGGGCTGACAACATGCCTGCCAAAATCATTGCGGATAAGCAGGCAGCAATCCAGGCGCATGATGCAGTAATCGAGCAAGCCCAGGCATGCCTTTGTGACATCCATGATGAAATCAATAAAGGCGAATGCTCGGCGTTGCGTGTCGATTCCAAGTTATCGAGCACGGCCTACACCTACATCACCCTGAGCAGTTTTGATGATTGGGCCAAGCAATACGGCAGGACTGTATTGGCTCAGCTGCAAAAAACCACCGGTACCACGCTGCCAGCAAAACAGCCACAACCGGACGCGCTCGCCAAACCACAGCCGAGAATGAAAATGCGCGAACAGGAAGATGCCATTCTGGATGCAATTAAGGAGCTTGGTTTTGACCCAACTGCTTTTCCGCCTAAAGCACCGGGGAAACGTGGTGTGAAGTCAGAAGTTAGGGACAGACTTGCCGATTTGGCCTTATTTAAAAATCGAAGCGCATTCAAAAATGCATGGGATCGACTCCGTGATTCAAACAGTATTGTGGATGCACCTTCCTCCTATAAATAGGTGAAATAGGAGACTTGCTAGGGAGGATAGCCACTGCCAAACAATTCGTATCGTCATAACAACAGAAGGAAAAGACGATGCAAATTGAAAGTAGTGACAATCCCGTTATCACCGTCGTCCGTGACCCAGATCATTTTCTGGGAAAACGCTTCGACACAAACCCGGATGGCAGCATCAGCAAGTCGTCCAATGTTCGCCTCTCCTTCGGTATCGCCGTTCAGCATCATGTGCCGACACACGCCGATCTGTTCGAGCTTCTCAAAACTGTCGGCAACGATCCGCACGCTGCCATCATCAATGCGGCATTCCCAGATATCAGCATCGGCGAGGAATTTTTAATCCTTTCCGAAAACGAAATCGTTAAGCGGCTCGGAATATCCAAGTCTGATCGGGTACATCAGAAGGGCGTCCATCAGGTGGAATATGACGGCAAGAGCTATAAGGCTGTCGGTCGCTTCAAGGAAAATGTTCAACCTTCAAATTGGCAACTGCTTGACCGTGACATCGACCACCATACTCCAGTCAATTTCTCTGGCCTTGATACGACGGCTTGGCTGTCTGCCCTCGTACCAATCATCCCCGGTATCGACCAAGTAAGTTACGTCGAAAACCCATCTACATCGTCCAGAGTGCTTCGAGAGTGCAAGCCGGTCGCCGCCGGGAATAGTCATATCTGGATTTACATTGACAATCCGAAAGACATTGAACGCGCCCGAGTAGCCTTGATGGTACGTGCTGCCGAATATGGTTTGACTTGGCTAAAGCCAAGATATAGCCGCGTCAATGCTGACGAGATTGTTGGTCAAAGTTTGACGACGATTCTGGATTCAAGCGTCTGGACACCGGGCAGGCTGGTCTTTGACGGTTTGCCAAGCACGGGAGAAGGCTTTCAGGTGCTCCCTTCAGCCATATCCTTCCATCAAGGGGAATACCAGACCCTGGATAGCTCCACCATTGCCTTGCCC
>CAZDRS010000142.1:0-6453 GCA_964507585.1 uncultured Dechloromonas sp. | reverse complement strand
GGCGAAACGATGATCCTCGCCGTCGCTGCCGGCATGCAGCCGAACCTGACCTGGAACCCGGCCGAGCCGGCCGCCACCATCACCTCGTACATCGTGCAGGTGGCCCTGGGCGACCTGCCGCACGGCTCGATCGGCTACCAGACCATCTTTGCCGCCGGCCTGACGCTGATCCTGATCACGCTCTGCTTCAACATCCTCGGCCAGTGGCTGCGCAAGAAGTTCCGTGAGAATTACTGAGATGCAACACAAATCCCTGACTACCGAAGAAGTCCGCGCCCTGATTGCCAAGGGCAAGCTCAAGGACACGCTGTTCCAGGCGCTCGGCATCATCTTCCTGGCCATCGGCCTGCTGGTGATCTTCCTGCTCGTTTCCGACATGGTCAGCCGCGGCTGGGAACGCCTGAACCTCGACTTCTTCACCAATTTCGCCTCGCGCCGCGCCGGACAGGCCGGCATCCTGTCGGCCTGGGTCGGCTCGCTGCTGGTGATGACGGTGACTGCCTTCGCCGCCGTGCCGCTCGGTGTCGCCGCCGGCGTCTATCTCGAGGAATACGCCAAGCGCAACTGGATCACCGAAGTCATCGAGATCAACATCACCAACTTGGCCGCCGTGCCGTCCATCGTCTACGGCCTCTTGTCGCTCGGCATCTTCGTCTATGCCTTCGGCTTCGGCCAGAGCATCCTGACAGCCGGCCTGACGCTGGCGCTGCTCATCCTGCCCATCGTCATCGTGTCCACCCGCGAAGCCATCCGCGCCATTCCGGCGATGATCCGCGAAGGTTCGATGGCGGTCGGCGCGACGCGCTGGCAGACCTGCCGCTACCACATCATCCCCTACGCCATGCCCGGCATCCTGACCGGCGTGATCATCGGTCTGGCCCGCGCCATCGGCGAAACGGCCCCAATCATCACCATCGGCGCGCTGACCTTCATTGCCTTCCTGCCGCCGGTGCCTTTCACCGAAGTCAGCCCGGGCGTCACCGCCGGTCTGTTCGACTGGCTGATGTCGCCCTTCACCGTGATGCCGATCCAGATCTTCAACTGGACGTCGCGCCCTGACCCGGCCTTCGAAATCAACGCCGCCGCCGCCGGCTTCGTGCTGATGGTCATGGTGCTGTCGATGAACGCCATCGCCATCTGGCTGCGCTACAAGATGCGCAAGAACATCAAGTGGTAAGCGACCGCGCTGCCCGAACCGAATATCGAACGGAGTTATCCATGCAGATTCACGATCAACCCGCCCTCAAGGCCGAAGCCCGCAACCTCAATTTCTATTATGGTGAGGCGAAGGCGCTCAAGGGCATCAACATGCCGATCTACGACAAGAAGGTCACCGCGCTGATCGGCCCCTCCGGCTGCGGCAAATCGACCTACCTGCGCAGCTTCAACCGCATGCACGACCTCTACCCGGGCAACCGCTACGAGGGCGAAATCCGCTTCTACCCGGACAACACCAACCTGCTGTCGCCGGATGTCGATCCCATCGAAGTGCGCATGCGCGTCGGCATGGTCTTCCAGAAGCCGAACCCGTTTCCCAAGTCGATCTACGAGAACGTCGCCTACGGCCTGCGCGTGCGCGGCGAGAACAACAAGCGCGTCCTCGACGACAAGGTCGAGCATGCCCTGAAGGGCGGTGCGCTGTGGGACGAAGTGAAGGATCGCCTGAACGACCTCGCCTCCAACCTGTCCGGCGGCCAGCAACAGCGCCTGTGCATCGCCCGCGCCCTGGCTACCGACCCCGAACTGCTGCTCTTCGACGAGCCGACCTCCGCGCTCGACCCGATTGCCACCGGCGCCATCGAAGAACTGGTGCATGAACTGAAAAAGCGCGTCACCATCCTGATCGTCACCCACAACATGCAGCAGGCGGCCCGCGTTTCCGACTACACCGCCTACATGTACCTGGGCGAGATGATCGAATTCGGCAAGACCGACGAGATCTTCATCAAGCCGAACGACAAGCGTACCGAAGACTACATCACCGGCCGTATGGGCTAAGGGAGACCGATAATGAACGAAAGCCAACACCTCTCCAGCCAGTTCGACGAGGAACTCGGCCGCCTGCGCACCCACGTGCTGCAAATGGGCGGCATGGTCGAAACCCAGGTTTCCGCCGCCATCGAAGCCTACAGCTCGGGCGAAATCGCCAGCGTCAAATCCATCGTCGAAGCCGACCGGAAGATCAACGACATCGAGAAGGCCATCGACGACGATTGCGCGCACATCATCGCCAAGCGCCAGCCGACCGCCTCCGACCTGCGCCTGGTGCTCGGCATCAGCAAGATCGTCACCGACCTGGAGCGCGCCGGCGACGAAGCCAAGAAGATCGCCAAGGGCGTGCGCCGCATCTACGAAGCCGGCCACATGCCCAGCCAGTACGGCATCGGCATCCGCCACCTGGCCGAAGCCGCGCTCAGCCTGGTGCGCCAGGCGCTCGATGCCTTTGCCCGCCTCGATGCCAAGCAGTCGCAGGATGTCATCAAGGCCGATAGCGATGTGGATACCGAATTCAAGTCCATCATCCGCCAGCTGATCACGCACATGATGGAAGACCCGCGCACCATCACAACCTCCATCGAGATCATCTCCATCGCCCGCGCCATCGAGCGGATTGGCGACCACGCCAAGAACGTCGCCGAGCAGGTGGTCTTCATTGTCGAAGGCCGTGACATTCGCCACATCAAGGAGCAAACCAAGTGACCCCGACGATTCTGGTCGTTGAGGATGAACCGGCGATCCAGGAACTGGTGGCGATCAACCTCAAGCACGCCGGATTCCTGGTCGTCCGCGCCGGCAGCGCCGAGGAGGGCGAATCAGCCATCCGTGCCGCCTTGCCCGACCTGGTCATTCTCGACTGGATGCTGCCCGGCCAGTCCGGCGTCGCGCTGGCCAAGAAGCTGCGCGCCGACGAGCGCTGCCGCGAACTGCCGATCATCATGCTCACCGCCCGCGTCCATGAAGAGGACAAGGTGCAGGGGCTGGAGGCCGGCGCCGACGACTACATCACCAAGCCTTTCTCGCCCAAGGAAATGGTCGCCCGCGTCCGCGCCGTGCTGCGCCGCCGCGCCCCGCACCTGGCCGGCGAGGCGGTCGAGGTCGGCAACCTGTCGCTCAACCCGGCCACCCACCGCGTGCTGGCCGGCGGCCAGCCGATCGAGCTGGGGCCGACCGAGTTTCGCCTGCTCTTCTTCTTTATGACCCACGCCGAGCGGGTATACACTCGCGCCCAGTTGCTCGACGAGGTCTGGGGAGACCATGTCTTCATCGAGGAACGGACGGTGGATGTGCATATCCGCCGCCTGCGCGCCGCGCTGGAGCCATCCGGTCACCAGGAACGGGTGGAAACCGTGCGCGGCACCGGTTACCGCTTCCGGGGAGCCTGAACGGGGTGTCTTCTCAACTGATCAGGGCCGCCCTGCTGGCCCTGTTGTTTGCCGCCGTGGCGCTGCCGGTCGGCCGTTTCGTTGCCCACTGGGCCGGCTGGGCCGTCTTTTGCGCCGGCCTGGCCTTGCAGCTCCTGTTCCATTTCCGCAATTTCGCCCGCCTCGACCGCTGGTCGCGCCACCCGGTGGTCGACGCCAACCTGGAGGGCGAAGGCGAGTGGGACAACATCTTCGGCCGCCTCTATCGGCACGAGAAGGACTTGCGTTCGCAAATCGAGCAGCGCGACCAGACCATCAGCCTGCTGCGCGCAGCGGCGCAGGCGCTGACCGATGGCGTGGTGATGCTCGACCTGCAGAACAACATCATGTTCTGCAACACGACGGCCGAAACCCAGCTCGGTCTCAAGCTGGAAACCGACCACGGGCAGTCGATCATCAACCTGGTGCGCCAGCCGGAATTCGTCGCCTATCTCGAAGCCCTCGATTTCAGCCGGCCGCTGACCCTGCGCCCGGAGCGCTACAAGGATCGCGTCTACGCCATCCACGTCATTCCCTACGCCGGCAGCCGCCGGCTCATGCAGATCAAGGACATCACGCAGGCCGACCGCCTCGACCAGACGCGCCGCGATTTCGTGGCCAACGTCTCGCACGAACTGCGCACCCCGCTCACCGTACTGGCCGGCTTCCTCGAAACGCTGCAGGAAATCGAACTGGAAACGGAGGAGCGCAACCGTTACCTCGAGATGATGGCTGACCAGTCACGCCGCATGCAGTCCATCGTGCAGGATCTGCTGACCCTGTCATCGATCGAATCGGCGCCGCCTCCGGAAAATGAGGTCGTGGACATGGCCAACCTGATCGACAAACTGCGCCGCGACGCCGAAGCGCTATCGGCCGGCCGTCACGCCATCGTCGTCAATAGCGAGGGGCAGGGCGACCTGCGCGGTTCGGAGCCGGAATTGGTCAGCGCACTAGGCAACCTGGTCACCAATGCCGTGCGCTACACGCCGGCCGGCGGCACCATTACGCTGCACTGGACGGTTTCGCCGCAGGGCGCCGAATTTGCCGTCCAGGATACCGGGCTGGGCATCGACGCCAAGCACATCCCTCGCCTGACCGAACGTTTCTACCGCGTAGACCGCGGTCGTTCGCGCGACTCGGGCGGCACCGGCCTCGGCCTGGCCATCGTCAAGCATTCGCTGAACCGTCACCAGGCGCAACTCGACATCAAGAGCGAAGTGGGCAAGGGCAGCCGTTTCACCGCCCGCTTCCCGAGCAGCCGGGTCAGCCGGGCTTAGACGCCGCTGTCCACACAGAACCGTCGCACCCGCGCCGGCGGAATCCAGAACAAGCAACGGGCTGGATTCCTGCCTAGCGGGGATGGGCGAATACTGCGCTATACCCTTCTTGGCAAATCTCAGGTCTTGAGCGGCATCAGGGTACGTGCCGAAACGATCATGCGCTTTCTGCTCCCTTCGCTGATCCGCCGCTCCACTTCCCACATCGGCAGGCCCTTGACGATACCGATCTGTTCGATGGCCGTCACGACCTCACCCAGCTTGACGCAAAGATACTCGGCACCGCGTTCGATGGAAGACTTCACCTTCATGTTCCGATCTCTCCTGTGAGCAGAATGTCGGCACATCGTAGCCAAGTTTGGCGCAAAGTGCATCGCCAAAATCGATAGCGATACTTCGCTTAAATCGAAGCATAAATTTCTCGCATCGGCACCTTCCAATGCCGATGCGCTGCCGCCGGCCAATCAGTTCAAGTGGGGCCGGGGAGCCGATACCTCCCCGATTCCGATACGCCGGCGCTCGACGAACAAGCCACCGCCCGCACCGGCACCATCCGGACTCTTGGCGCGCTTCTTGGCCTGTTTCTTGGCCGCCGAGGCGGCGGCAGCCACCTCCCGGTGTGACTCGCAATCGCCGGCCCCAACGCGCACGGCGCCGATAGAGAGGGTCGGCAGGGGCTGGAAGCTGAGTTCGCCGCGCCGGTTCTCGGCCGTGTAGCCACTACGCAGGCGCTCATCGACGCCGAGCAGATTGGCTACCGCCTCGCTGAAGGTGGCGATCAACTGCCAGCAACGCATTTCCCAGTCGGCACTGCGGAAGATGACGAAGAAATCGTCGCCGCCGATATGACCGACAAAATCGAGACGCTGGTCGGTCGCCTCGCACAGCAGGCGAGCCAGGGTCTGGATCACGTCATCGCCGCGCCGGTAGCCGAAGGTGTCGTTGAAGGGCTTGAAGTCGTCGATGTCGATATACACCGCGACAAAAGGACAGCCGGTCGACAACATGCGGTCGACATGCTCGTTGATCGGCACATTGCCCGGCAACTGGGTCAGCGGATTGGCGTAACGCGCGGCGCTGATCTGCATTTCGGTGATCGTCGCCATCAGGTCGTGGCTGCTGCCGACGCCGAGGTAACGCCCGTCGCCGGTGACGATGAAACCGTCGAACAGGTAATGCTTGGGCGCCAGCGACAGCATCATCGCCAGCTCCTGGATGGTGGCATGCTGATCGACGATGAGCGGCGCATGATCCATGAACAGCTCGCAGCTCTTGCGCCCGAAAAGCTCCTTGCGGAACGGCCTGGCAAAGCGGTCGATCATGCTGTGCCGGTTGATCATGCCCACCGGCTGCGTGCCCTGGACGACCGGCAGTACATCCAGATCCGGCTCGGCCTCGAAGCGCTCGATCACCGTCGCATTGGTGGCATGCATATGTACCGGCTCGATCGGCTTGAGCAGCGAGCGCGCCGTCGGCAGCTTGCCCGGCCCGCCGGTCAGTGGCGACAGGGCCAGCGATTGCTGGTCGAGCGCGCTCAGTGTCTGCCCGGCCAATTGGCGCGGCGGCTGGCGTTCGGGACGGGCGATGAAATAGCCCTGACCACAGGCGATGCCCATGTCGCGCAGGCAAATGAAGTCCTCGCTGCGCTCGATGCCTTCCGCGACCAGCGAGGCATTGCCGATCTCGGCCAGATCCTGCATGGCGCGGACAAAATGGAACTTGATGCGGTCGTCGGCAATGCCATGCACGAAATGCTTGTCGATCTTGACGAA
>CAZDRS010000141.1:0-6456 GCA_964507585.1 uncultured Dechloromonas sp. | reverse complement strand
ACCGACATCGGCAACGGCGAGCGCGTGGTTTTCCGCGACGGCCCGCTCAGCCAGGCCATGCGGGCCAGCATGTCGGTGCCCGGTTTGCTGGCGCCGGTCGACCACCAGGGGCGCAAGCTGGTCGATGGCGGCCTGGTCGATAACCTGCCGATCGCCGAGGTGCGCGAGCGCTGCCAGGCCGACGTGGTGATTGCCGTCAATGTCGGCTCGCCGCTGCTCAAGGCGGAAGAGGTCGGCTCCCTGCTCACCGTGTCGGCGCAGATGATCGCCATTCTGACCGAGCAGAACGTCAGCCGCTCGCTGGCCCTGTTGCGGGCCGGGGATATCTACATCAAGCCCGAGCTGGGCAAACTGACGGCGGCCGATTTTTCGCGCCATGAGGAAGCGGCCGATCTCGGCCGGAGCGCTGCCGAGGCGCTGGCCGGCCGCCTCGCCGGGCTGTCGCTGTCGCCGGAAGCCTACGCTGCCTGGTGGCAGGGTGTCGAGGTCAAGCACCGGGCCTCGCCGCGTATCGACGAGATCCAGATCGTCGGCCTGAACAAGGTCAATCCGGCCGCCGTCGAGCGGCATCTGCATGTCGAATCCGGGCAGGCCATCCGGCCGGCCGAGATCGACCGCGACCTGTTGCGCATGTACGGCGACGGCTGGTACGAAAGCGTCGATTACACGGTGCTCACCCAGCGCGACCGCAACATCCTGCGCGTCATGCCGCTCGAAAAGCGTTGGGGGCCGGACTACCTGCGCTTCGGCATCAACCTGCAGGCCGACAACAGCCAGGGCACCTCCTTCGGCCTGCGCGCCGCCTACCATTCGACCTGGCTCAACCGGCTGGGCGGTGAACTGATCGTCACCGGCGACGTTGGCTCGACGAATCGCCTGGGGGCCAATTTCTACCAGCCGCTCGATCCGGCACAGCGTTTCTTTGTCGAAACGACAGTCGGCGTCGAACAAAGCCGCCTCAACATCTATCAGAACGATGCGCGGGTCGCTCAGTACAAAATGACCGAAAGCGGCTATGGCGCCTTCGTCGGCAGCAATGTCGGCATCCTCGGGGCGGTGCGCCTGGGCTGGGTGCAGCGCCATCGTTACTACAACCTCGATATCGGCAGCCCGTCGTTGCCCGACGCCGATGCCGCGTTTGGCGGCTGGAAGGCCAGCCTCGATTTCGACCAGTTCGACCGCATGCATTTCCCGACCCGCGGCTGGGCGGCCCAGCTGGCTTATTTCAACTCCCCGGAAGCCGGCTATGCCCGGGCAGATGCCAACCTGCAGGGCGCCTTTTCGCTGGGCGGCACCGTGTTCAATGCCCGCTTCCGCTACACCGGTTCGCCGCGCGGCGTGCTGCCGGTGTACGACGCCGGCTACCTGGGCGGTTTCCTGAACATGACGGCCTTTGCGCCCAACCAGGTGATCGGCGACGACATCCGCTACCTCGGCCTGCGCACCGAACGCATCATCGGCCACCTGCCGCTTGGCCTGCGGGGCGACCTGCGCCTCGGCTTCGCGCTCGAAGCGGCCAAGGTCGGCACCCGCTATACCGAATCGAAACGCGACGGCCTGCTCGATTCGGCCGCCGTCTACCTGGGCGGCCAGACGCCGCTCGGCCAGGCCTATCTCGGCTTCGGCTACTCGACCAGCGGCGTTTCCAACCTCTTCCTGTTCATCGGCACGCCCTGAGCGGGAAAGCGGTGGCATACTGGCCAGTCCAACCTTTCGGGAGAGTCCGCATGAAAGCACGTTTCCTGAGCCTGGCCCTGGCCGGGCTGATGTGGGCCGGTTTGGTGCTGGCCCAGATCAACATCAACACGGCCACGCCGGAAGAACTCGATAGCCTGAAGGGTATCGGCCCGACCAAGGCAAAGGCCATCGTCGACTACCGCAAGAAAAACGGCCCGTTCAGGACGGTCGACGACCTGGGGAAGGTGCCGGGTATTGGCCCGGCGACACTGCAGGACATCCGCCGTGACGTGGTTGTCAGCGGTGCGTCCCGTACAGCCATACCGGTCGCCCGTCCGGCCGACGAAGCGCCGAAGCCGGCCAGGCCGCAGGCCAATCCGGCAGCCGCGCCGGCTCGCCCGGCCACACCCGCCATGCCGGGCAAGGCGACCGAGGTCAAGGCAGCCCCCAGAAGCGAAGCTCCGGCCAAGCCCGTTGCCGATGTCCGGCCCATGCCGGCTCCGGCGCGTCCGGCTGCACCTGCCGTACCGGCTAAGGCAGTCGCCGAGGGCAAGCCGGCGGCTCCCGCCGCGCCAGCAGCACCGGCCAAGCCAGCCGGCCCGGCCATGCCGTCCGCGGCCAAGCCCGCCACACCTGCGGCGCCTCCGGCTCCGTCGGCAATGCCCGGGGCACCCGCCAAACCGCCTGCCCCGGCCCGCCCGGCCATGGCCAACTGATTCACCGAGTGCCGGAGCCCGCTTGAGCAGCCTGACCCTTTGCGCCACCACCCGCCTCGCCCAGACCCTGCGCGGCGAGGTGCCGGCCGGGCAGACGGTCTGGCCGACCCGGCAGGCGCTGACGCTCGGCCAGTGGCTGGGCGAGCTGGCCGACGAGGCGCAGCTGAGCGGCATCGCCGATCTGCCGGCTGCCCTCGATCCCTTTGCCGAGCGCCTGCTGTGGGAAAAGGTCATCGCCGCGTCGTTGAGCGATGCCTTGCCGCTGTTCGACATCCAGGGCATGGCTGCTTCGGCGGCCGAGGCGCAGGCGCTGTGCCGGGTCTGGCAGCTGAGGCCGGCAGGTGCTGCGCTGTCCGACGAGGTGCGCCTGTTTGCCGGTTGGCAGGCCGAATTCGACAAGCGTTGCCGGGCCAGCGGCTGGCTCGATGCAGCCGGCGTGCAGCGGCAACTGATCGCCCTGATCGAGGCCGGCCATTTCGCCTTGCCCGCCACGGTGGTCTTTGCCGGTTTCGACCGCTACACGCCGCTCGAACGCGACCTGATGGCAGCCCTGGCCGGGCGCGGCGTCACGGTCGAAGCACTGCCCGCCGGCGGGCACGAGGCCAGCCGGCGCTCAGTGCTGGCCTGTGCCGACCTCGATGCCGAATGCGCCGCCGTCGTCGCCTGGGCGCATCAACGTTTGCGCGCCGAACCCAATGCCCGCCTCGGTATCGTCGCGTCTGACCTGGCCGGCGTGCGCGATCGGCTGGAATTCCTGCTCGACGATGTGCTGCACCCGGCCCTGATCCGGCCCGATGCGGCCGAATTGCCGCGCTGTTTCAATTTTTCGCTGGGCCGGGCTTTGGCCGACCTGCCCTTGATCCGCATCGCCCTCGACTGGCTGGCTCTCGGCGCCGGCCGGGCCAAGGTCGAGCAGAGCCGCCTGTCCGCACTGCTGCTGGCCGGCGGCTGGTCGGCGGCAGAACTGGAGGCCGACGGCCGGGCGCGCCTGGATGCGGCGCTGCGCCGCGACCTGCCGTACTTCACCACGCCGGCAGCCCTGTTGCGGCTGGCTGAACGCCAGGCAGCCGAAGGTATCTCGCTCTGTCCGCAGAGCGTCGCGGCGCTGGCTGCCTTTGTCGAAGCCTGCCAGGCGGCTCCGCGCCGCCTGACGCCCGGGCGCTGGGCCGGCGTCTTCCGGCAGTGCCTGGCCGCCATCGGTTGGCCGGGTGACCGCTCGCTGTCCAGCCACGAATTCCAGGCCCGGCGGGCCTTTGGCGAGGTGCTCGACGGCTTCGGGCGTTTCGATGCCCTGCTCGGGCCGGTCGGCTTCAGCGAGGCGGTGCGCCGCCTGAGCCAGCTTTGCCGACAGCGCCTGTTCCAGCCGGAAACACGCGGCCAGCCGGCCATCCAGGTGCTCGGCGTGCTGGAGAGCGCCGGCCTGTCGTTCGACGGCCTGTGGGTGATGGGCATGAACGACGACCAATGGCCGCCGCCGCCCCGCCCGAACCCGCTGCTGCCGGCCGACGTGCTGCGCGCCGCCGGGGCCAGCCACGCCAGCGCCGAGGTCGAGCTCGATTTTGCCCGTCGCGTCCATGCCCGCCTGGTGCAAGCGGCGCCGGAAGTGCGCTTCTCGTATGCCCTGGCCGATGGCAACCGGGTGCTGCGGCCGAGCCCGCTGCTCGCCGGTCTGCCACCCGCCGCGTCCGACGGCGGCGCTGTGCCGGCAACGCTGGCCCAACAACTGGCGGCCCTGGCCGGCGAGGCGCTGGAAGCGTTTGCCGATGCCAGCGCCCCGCCCGTGGCCGAGGGTGAAAAGGTGTCCGGCGGCAGCTGGCTGTTGCGCGCCCAGGCGATCTGCCCGGCCTGGGCCTATTTCCAGTACCGGCTGGGCGGCGAGGCGATGGACGAGCCGGTCGAAGGACTCGATCCGGCCGCCCGCGGCACGCTGGTGCATGCCGCGCTGGAGTCCTTCTGGACGACAGTGCAGTCGTCAGAGGCGCTTGCCGCGCTGTCGGCAACGGCTCGCCAGCAGGCCATCGTCGACGCGGTCGCCCATGCCCTGCAAAGTTTCGAGACGGAACGCCGGGTTACGCTGCCGGCCCGTTTCCGCGAACTGGAGGCCGGCCGCCTGGGCAAGCTGCTCGATTTCTGGCTACAGGTCGAAGCCAGGCGCGGCTTGCCTTTTGCTGTCGTGGCCTGCGAACAGCCGGCCGAGGTCGAGATCGAGGGCATCAAGGTCAAGATGGTGGTCGATCGCATCGACCGCCTGGACGACGGTCGGCAGGTCATCATCGACTACAAGACCGGCGCCAGCATCGATACGAAGAACTGGGCCGGCCAGCGTATTACCGAGCCGCAACTGCCGATCTACGCCGCGCTGGTCAACGACGAGGTGGCGGCCGTGGTTTTTGCCAAGGTGCTGCTCGACAAGCCGGCCTTTGCCGGGGTGGCCGACGAAAAGGACATCCTGCCCGGTGTCCAGGGCATCGGCGACGACAAGCAGAAAATCTTCGATCCGGCCGAATTTCCGGATTGGGTCGCGGTCATTACTCATTGGCGCGAGCGCTTGCATGCCGTGGCCGGTGAGGTGAAGGCCGGCGTGGCGGGCGTCTGCTTTGCCGACGAGAAGGATCTGCAGTATTGCGAAGTGTTGCCGCTGTTGCGTTTGCCGGAGCGTCGCCGTTTGCTGGCGGCGGCCGGTGAGCAAATACGGGGTAGTGATGTGCTCTCATAACGTGTTGAACAGGAGAAGATCATGCGCGAACTGAAATTGCTGGGCATCTGCGGCAGCCTGCGCCGCCAATCGACCAATGCCGGCCTGTTGCGGGCGGCCATGGCGGAATTGCCGGAAGGTGTCTCGATGGAGATTGCCGACCTCTCGGCAGTACCGTTCTACAACGCCGACCTGACCGAGAAGCCGGCCGCCGTCCAGGCCTTGCTGGCCCAGATGGGCGCTGCCGACGCGCTGGTTCTGGCCTGCCCGGAATACAACTATTCGATCGCCCCGGCCTTGAAGAACGCGCTGGACTGGGCCTCGCGCGAGCCGAACAACGCCCTGCTCGCCGGCAAGCCGGCCGCCATCCTCGGTGCCGGCGGCGGCATGGGCACTTCGCGGGCCCAGTACCATCTGCGCCAGGTTTGCGTTTTTCTCGACCTGCACCTGCTGAACAAGCCGGAAGTCTTCGCCAATGCCTTCGCCGGCGGCTTCGATGCCGATGGCAATCTGACCGATGCCAAGCTGATCGGCCAGGTAGCCGCCCAGATGCAGGCCCTGGCGGTATGGACGCGTCGCCTGGGCTGATCTGCCCGGAACCCAAAAAAACAACACTCGGGAACAGCATGGATATTCAGACCATCATCAATGCCGACAAGGCTACGTTGCGCCTCAATGGGCGCTTTCAGTTCGATTCGCACCGCGAATTCCGCAGCGCCTACGAGCCGCTCATCGACAACCCGGCCGTGCGCGTCGTCGCGCTCGACTTCTCCGTGGTCGACTACCTCGACAGTGCGGCCCTCGGCATGCTGCTCCTGCTGCGCGAGAAGCTGTCCAACGTGCGCAAGGAGGTGGAAATCGCCGGTGCCAAGGGCGTGGTCAAGCAGGTTTTCGACGTCGCCAACTTTGCCCGCCTGTTCCGCTTCGCCTGAGCGCCGATGACGCTGCCCGACCGCCTGGCTGAAGACCGCCTCGCCCGCGAACGGGCGCTGGCGGTCGCCTCCTTTATCGTCGAGGCACCGGCCGGGGCGGGCAAGACCGAACTGCTTACCCAGCGCTATCTGCGCCTCCTCGCAGCGGTGGCGAACCCCGAGGAAGTGCTGGCGCTGACCTTCACCAACAAGGCGGCGACCGAGATGCGCGACCGCATCCTGCGCAGCCTGGAAACGGCGGCCAGCGGCGTGCTGCCGGCCGAGCCGCACAAGCAGCTGACCTTCCGCCTGGCCGGCCAGGCGCTGGCCCGCGATGCCGAGTGCGCCTGGGGCCTGCTTGACCACCCGGGCCGCCTGCGCATCACCACGCTCGATGCGCTTTGCGCCAGCCTGGCCCGGCAGATGCCCTACCTCAGCCGCTTCGGCAGCCAGCCCG
>CAZDRS010000140.1:0-6489 GCA_964507585.1 uncultured Dechloromonas sp. | reverse complement strand
GCCTGCCGGTGCATGTCGTCAAGGAAATCAACGTCGTGCTGCGCGCCATGCGCCATCTGGAGTCCGCCGACAAGCGGGATTCGACGGTGGAGCGCATTGCTGCCCTGATCGACCGGCCGGTCGAGGATGTGCGGCGCATCCTGTCGCTCAACGAGCATATCGCCTCGCTCGACGCACCGCTGGAGATCGACCCCAATCACACCATCGGCGAGATCATTGCCGACGATAGCGGAGCCGATCCAGAATCCTTGCTTCAGGAGAGCGAAGTCGGCTCCCTGGTCGATGACTGGCTGGCCCAGCTATCGGAACGCCAGCGTTCGGTCATCGAACGCCGCTACGGCCTCAACGGGGCGGACGTGGCGACGCTGGACACCATTGCCGGCGATTTGGGGCTGACCCGCGAGCGGGTGCGGCAGATCCAGATGGAAGGTCTGGATCGCCTGCGCAAGATCATCAAGCGCGGCAATATCTCTCGCGATTCGCTGCTGTAGCCGGCAACTGCTCGCACAGCCGCGTGCGGATTTCCTCGCCCAGCTGGAACACCGACATGGCGTAGAAGCTGGAGCGGTTGTAGCGGGTGATGACGTAGAAATTCTCGAAGCCCAGCCAGTATTCCGTTTCCTTGTTCGGCGATACCAGATCGATCAGCGCAACCGTGCCCTGCGGGTCGGTTTTGGCGAGCACGCCTTTCTCGGCCAGGTCGGCCACCTTCAGGCTGGGTCGGATACCGGCCTGGATCAGGGCGGCATCCGGCGTGCCATTGGTTGCGGCGGCAACGGCGATGGGTTGGCCGGCCTGCCAGCCGTGCTGCTCCAGGAAACGGGCGACGCTGCCGATGGCGTCGTCCACGCTGTTGCCGAGATCAATGCGCTGGTCGCCATCGAAGTCGACGGCATAGCGCCGCTGGCTACCCGGCATGAATTGCGGAATGCCGATGGCGCCGGCGAAGGAGCCCTTGACGGCCAGCGGGTCGAGATTGTTTTCGCGGCTCAGCAGCAGGAACTGCTCCAGTTCGGTGCGGAAAAATTCGGCACGCGGCGGGTATTTGAAGGCCAGCGTGGCGAGCGCTTCCAGCACGCGGAAACCACCGGTGTTGCGACCGTACTCGGTTTCGACCCCGATGATGGCGACGATGATTTCGGGCGGCACGCCATACAGGGCGCTGGCCTTGACCAGTTGTCCCTCGTTTTCCTGCCAGAAGCGCACGCCGCCGTCGATGCGCCGGTCGTTCAGGAAGCGTGGCCGATAACGCTCCCAGGAGCGCTGCAGCGGCGAGGTCGGCGGCTTGATCAGTTGCAGCACCTTGGCATTCGGGCGGGTCTGGGCGAACTGGCCGAGCAGGGTGTCGGCATTGAAGCCGTGGCGTTGTTCGAGGTCGCGGGCGAAGGCGATGACTTCCGGCTCGTCGGCGAAGCTGGCGGGTGCGGCTGGGGCGGCCAGGAGAGGTGCGCTGAGGAGGAGGGCGGCCAGGCTGGTGGTGATTTTGAGCTTCATTTTTGTAATTGCGCGATCGCGATGCGCAGGGATTCCAGGTTGTCGGGGGTGTTGCCGTAGCGTGCCTGCAGGTAGGCATGTACAACATCGTGGAAGGCGTCGGCCAATTCGGGGCATTGCGTACGAACCCGTTCCAGCAATGCCAGTGGCGTTTCCCACGGCGCGCAGTCTACCTGTCTTCGGGCCAGTTGGCGCAGGGCTTTTCGCCAAAGGCGCAAGGCCGGATCGACGCTTGGGCGTTGATACAGCGACCAGGCGGTGAGCGCCCCGACGAGCAGGCCGCTGGCGATGCCCAGGGTGCCGGCCAGGCTGCGCCAGTCGGTGTCCGGCATGCCCAGGCGGGAGAGCAGTTCGCGCTGGCGTTGCGGGTCGTAACCGAGGAAGTGCTGGTTCCAGGCGTTGTTGATGGCCTCCCAGCGATAGCGCAGGGTGCGCAACCAATCGGCACGCCATTGCACCACGGCGGGTAGCGGTTCGCCGAAGGGCAGGGCATCGGCAATGCCGGTTTCGATGCGGGCTGGGGAGACCGATGCCGTCGGATCGACACGTACCCAGCCCTGGCCGGCCAGCCAGACTTCTGCCCAGGCATGGGCGTCCGACTGGCGGACGACAAGATAGCCGTCGAGCGGATTGAATTCGCCGCCTTGATAACCGCTGACTACCCGCGCCGGAACGCCGGCAGCCCGCATCAGGAACACGAAGGTGCCGGCGTAGTGTTCGCAGAAGCCGCGTTGGGTGCGGAACAGAAACTCGTCGATGCCGTTTTCGCCCAGCAGCGGCGGCTGCAAGGTGTAGGTGAAGGATGCGGCGAACAGTGCTTGCGCCTTGCCGATGATGGCCTGCGGTGTGTTGCCTGCCTGGCGCCAGCCTTGGGCCAGGGCGCGAGCCTGCGGGTTGGCGCGGGCGGGCAGCACCAGGTTGCGTTGCAGTGTGCGTGCGTTTTCGATGACATTGAAACGGTAGTCGAGGCTGGCGCTGAACAGGAAGCGGCGCCGCTCCGTCAGCGCCTGGCGCTGGGTGGCAGCCAGCGTGTCGTTCAGGCTGGCCTCTGCTGGCAGTTGGATGGGGGCATCGAGCGCCAGCAGCCAGCGCTGGTTGTGTGCTTCCAGCGTGGTTTCATAGCGTACGGGCGGCGACAGGCTTTCCAGGGTGGGCGCCGAGCCGCGGCTAGGATTGGGGCGCCAGGTCGTACCGTCGAAATCCTCCATCACCGGGCCGCGCCAATAGAGCTTCTGCCTGGCCGGCAGCGCGCCCTCGAAACGGGCGCGGAAAGCGATGTCGGCGCTTTGCGCCAGGCGTGAAATGCTGCCTGGCGACATGGTATCGGACAGGCCGGTCATGCCGGCATGCGCATCCGATGGCAAGCCCCACAGCGGGCCGGAGATACGCGGGAACAGCAGGTAGAGCACCAGCATGAAGGGCAGGGCCTGCAGGCAAAGGCTGGCCGCGTAACGCAGCGTTTCCCGCGTTGTGGCGGCCGGGCCGCCGTGGAGGCGAATCAGCGTGGCAGTCAGCAGCCATAGCGCGAAAAGCAGCCAAAGGCCGGTGGGGATGCTTTGCGAGTAGAAATAGTGGGTGAGCAGCAGGAAATAGCCGAGCATCACGACGACTAGCGCATCGCGCCGCGATTTCAGTTCGAGCAGCTTCATGGCCATGAAGACGACCAGCATGGCCACCCCGGCATCGCGCCCGAACAGCGTGCGGAATTCGATCAGGATGCCGCTGCACCCGGCGGCAACCAGCAAGAGCAGAATCCAGCGGCCTGGGAGGCGCTCATCCTTCCACCACAACCAGGTCGACCACGTTAGCAGTAGGCCGGCCAGGGCACTCAACCAGGCGGGCTGATGCAGGAAGTGCGGCAGGGTGGTGACCAGCGCGCTGGCAAAGAGCCAGGGCGTGGCATGCCGATCGAGCGCCTGGCGGGCCGGTGTGCTCATGGCTGGAACAAGGCCAGGGCTTCCAGGCAGTTCTGGCAGTGCCGTTCGCCGGAACTCGTGGGCAGGGTGAGGTGGGGGAGGTGCAGGCCATAGCGGCTGCCGGCCGCCTCGGCCGCCAGCACCCAGCCGGTCAGCATGCCGATCCGCCTTTCGACTGGCAGGGTCGGGTCGATCTGTTGCCAATCGAAATGCAGTTCGCTTTGGGCGCCACCGGCAAATTGCTTGATCAGGAGAGGCGCGTTCTCAGTGCCGCGGGCGCTGGCTTTCCAGGCAACGTGATGCAGGGAGTCGGCCGGCTGGCGTTCGCGGAAGCCGGCAAAGTCATCCTGCCCGCCATCGCCCTGGCGCGTGCTGCCGGCGAATGCATGGCCGGGCGGCGGCAGCGGGGCGGCGATGGGTTCGGGGTAGACCAGGCAGCGCATTTCGGGCTGCAGATAGGCCCAGGCGGTGAACAGGCCGAGCGGGTAATGGGTGGTCAGGCGCACCCGGGGCAGGGGTAGCCAGCCGCGCCGTTTGCTGGGCAGCGGTATGCGCAGGCTTGCTCTGCCGCGGCCGGGAATTGCCGTTTCAACGGCCAGCCCCTGGCTCGCCTCCAGTTCCAGCGCCAGGCGCGGGGCTTTCCGGTCGTTGTCCAGGCTGAGCGGGAAAAGGGCGTTCTGCCCGGCGAACACCGGCTCCGGGCGGCCGGGCGTAATGACCAGGCCGTACAGGTTGCGGAAGGTGTGGATCATGCCGCTGATACCCAGGCCGACGAGCAGGAAAACCAGGGCGTGGCCGAGCGCCAGGTTGTAATTGATGGCGCCGATCAGCATGACGACCAAGGCCAGCACAAAGAACAGGCCGGCGCGCGACGGCACGATGAAAATGCGCCGCTGGCCGAGGCGTAGCGGTGCCGTGCCATCGCTGTGCCAGCGAAAAAGATATTGCTTGAAGCGGGCGAGCAGGTTCACGGGTCAGGGAATGGCCACGCTGTGCAACAGGCGCGTGATGTCCTCGCCGGCCGCATAGCCTCCTTGGCGGGCGGAGCGCAGGCGGTGGCAGGCAACGGCCGGCAGCACGGCCTGCACGTCGTCCGGGATAACCATGTCGCGGCCGTCGAGCCAGGCCCATGCACGGGCGGCCGAGAGCAGGGCGAGCCCGGCACGGGGCGACAGGCCATGCTGGAAGGCCGGATCTTGCCGTGTCGCCTCGATCAGGGATTGGACGTAGTCGATCAGAGGCGCTGCGGTGTGGATGGCCGCTACCTGTTGCTGTATTTCCGGCAAGGCCTCGGGTGAAATGAGGGCATCGAGTTCATCGGCCCGGTTGCGCTGGCCGCCGGAAAGCAACAATTCGCGTTCGGCGGCCCGATCCGGGTAGCCCATTTCGATACGCATCAGGAAGCGATCCAGTTGCGACTCGGGCAGCGGAAAGGTGCCGACCTGATGCGCCGGGTTTTGCGTGGCGATGACGAAGAAGGGGCGTGGCAAGCGGCGGGTCTGGCCTTCGCTCGTTACCTGGCCTTCCTCCATCGCTTCGAGCAGGGCGCTCTGGGTCTTGGGCGTGGCGCGGTTGATCTCGTCGGCCAGCACCAGTTGGGCAAAGACCGGGCCGGGCAGGAAACGGAATTCGTTGCTGTTGCGCTCGAAGATCGATATCCCGGTAATGTCGGCCGGCAGGAGATCGCTGGTGAATTGGATGCGTGAGAACTGCAGCCCGAGCAAGCGGGCCAGGGTGTGCGCCAGCGTCGTCTTGCCCATGCCGGGCAGGTCTTCGATCAGCAGGTGGCCGTTGGCCAGCAGGCAGGCGAGGGCCAGTCGAATTTCCCGGTGCTTGCCGTAAATGACCCGTTCAGCCTGTTGCAGAACCTGGTCGAAGGGCTTGGGCGGGCCGCCCAATGGCGAAAGTGTGCGTTTGAGCATCATCCAGTTCCGAGAGTCTTATGTAGCCTGATTCTAATGCTTGAAGGGCCGTGCGAATTGGGACGATAATGGCATTTCGACGTGCGCCTCCCGGGCGCCGGTTCGCAGAGAGAGAACAAGTGACGACCACTGCCTTTATCACCCATCGCGACTGCCAGTTGCACGACATGGGTTCGCATCACCCGGAATGCCCGCAACGTCTCACCGCCATCAACGATCACCTGATCGCCCAGGGCATCGATGCCTACTTCGATTATTACGACGCACCGCTGGCGACTTTCGAACAACTGCTGCGCGTCCATCCGGCCTCGCACCTGGAACGCATCAAGCGCGCCTCGCCTGAAATGGGCGTCGTGCATCTCGACCCCGACACCGCCATGAATCCGCATACCTGGCAGGCCGCCCTGCGCTCGGCCGGTGCCGGCTGCCTGGCGGTCGATCTGGTAATGAAGAAGCAAGTCGAAAACGCCTTCTGCTCGGTGCGCCCACCCGGTCATCACTGCGAGAAGAACACCCCGATGGGCTTCTGTTTCTTCAACAACATCGGTGTTGCCGCCATGCATGCCATCAAGGCTCATGGTCTGGAGCGCGTGGCCATCATCGACTTCGACGTGCACCACGGCAACGGCACCGAAGACTGCTTCGCCGGCGACGAACGTGTGCTGATGTGCAGCATCTTCCAGCACCCCTTCTACCCCTACAGCGGTGCCGAGAAGCCGGCTGCCAACATGTGCAACGTGCCGTTGGCCGCTGGTTCCGGCGGCGAGGAATTCCGTGATGCGGTGATGCAGGTGTGGACGCCGCGCCTCAAGGAATTCAAACCGCAGATGATCCTCATCTCCGCCGGTTTCGATGCGCATTACGAAGACGACATGGGCGGCCTCAAGCTGGTCGAGAAGGATTACGCCTGGTGTACCGATCACCTCAAGAAGCTGGCGGCCGAAATGTGCGACAAGCGCATCGTCGCCATGCTCGAAGGCGGTTACGTGATGACCTCGCTAGCCCGCAGCGTCGGCGCCCATTTGCGTTCCCTGGCCGATCTGTAAGCGCTTAATCCTTTAGGAAAAAGGCAGGCTGGGTTAAAATCCAGCCTCTTTTTTCATGTTTCCAACGTTTAACCGGATAAATCCATGGCGTTGATTGTTCAAAAATACGGC
>CAZDRS010000139.1:0-6494 GCA_964507585.1 uncultured Dechloromonas sp. | reverse complement strand
CCGACCCTCTGGTTCGTAGCCAGATACTCTATCCAACTGAGCTACGGGCGCGCTGCTAAAAAATCAAACCGTATAAAAACGGCCTGAAAACAGGTTCTGTGGCGCGCCCGGAGCGATTCGAACGCCCGACCCTCTGGTTCGTAGCCAGATACTCTATCCAACTGAGCTACGGGCGCGCTGACAGAGCGGCGCATTATACGTGGTCAAGCGTAGAATGCAAGGGTTTTCCGGAAAAAAGAAGATGTCTACTGTCACTGTCCGAATGCCGAAGTATCCCGAGTGCTGGTCGAGTTGCGGTTCGTGCGCGAGCGGCGATGTGTTTATTTTGGAATTGCTGGTCAAGATTGGCGACGAAGTGCGGCACGACGACAATATCCTGACACTGGAGACCGGCAAGGTGGCGCTGGATATTCCCAGCCCCTACGCCGGCCGCGTGCTGGAGATTCACGTTATAGAGGGCGATACGGTCGATGAGGGCGCGCCGCTGATAACGCTGGAAAGCGTTTGAACAACCCGTCGAGCCATCCAGCGCCGCCCCCTCCCCTCATTTTGGGACATCGACTTCCAGCGCGTTGCGCACTTCGCGCACACCATGAACGCCACTCGCCAGATCCAGCGCCCGGCGTAGCGCGTACTCATCCGGCACGTAGCCGGCCACGGTAATCACGGCAGCCTTGGCCGATACCCGAATACGGGAGCCGGCCAGGCCAATGTCGGTACGCAGGAGCGTTTCGACCCGGTCGCCGAGCGCGACATCCTGCGCTTCATTGTTGGCAACCGCGGCGGCGAGTTTTTGCGGGTCGTCGGTGGCGAATGCCGAAAGGCCAAGACCGATGAAAGTTGCCACGGCAACCAGGCTGGCAACGAGAAAATTAGGCTTGAGCATGTTGATTCCCTTCTTGTAATGAGTGCGAAGCCCTATTGCGATCTTCGTGCCAGAACAAAATTAATCAATAAAATCAATATGCAATAACACACAAACCAGCAAGAACCGGCATAGCGAGTCGTGCCCCGGCGACAGATAACCTCAGCGTTCGGCCAGTACTTCGCCCTCGCTGCGGAACATGGACGGCGTCAGGTCGTGTTTTTGCAGCAGGCGATAGAACTCGGTTCGGTTGCGCTCGGCGATGCGCGCCGCGTCGGCAACGTTGCCGTCGGTCAGCTTGAGCAACTGGACGAGGTAGTTGCGCTCGAAGCGCTGCTTGGCTTCGGCATAGGTCAGCGCATCCATGGCCGGCACGCGCAGGGCGCGCTGAACCAGCGATAGCGGAATGAGCGGCGTCGAGGTCAGTGCGCAGCTTTGTTCGACAACGTTGAACAGTTGCCGGACGTTACCCGGCCAGGCCGCCGTCGCCAATGCCTCCAGGGCATCCGGTGCGAAGCCGTTGATCGGCTTGCCGTATTTGCCGGCGAGCAAGCCGGCGAAATGGGCTGCCAGCAAGGGGATGTCCTCCCGCCGGTCTTCAAGTCGCGGCAGGGTCAGTGACACGACATCGAGGCGGTAGTAGAGGTCTTCCCGGAACTGCCCCTCGGCCATGGCCACATCCAGATCGCGGTGCGTCGCCGATAGCAGGCGGACATCGACTGGCTCGGCCTTGGTCGCTCCCACCGGCCGCACCACGCGCTCCTGCAGCACGCGCAGCAGCTTGACCTGCAGGGCCAGCGGCATATCGCCGATTTCATCGAGGAAGAGCGTGCCGCCGTTGGCCGCCTGAAACAGGCCGACGCGATTGGTCGCCGCCCCGGTAAAGGCGCCCTTGGCATGACCGAACAGTTCCGACTCCAGCAATTGCTCCGGTATCGCGCCGCAGTTGATGGCGACGAACGGCCCCTTGGCGCGCGGACTGGCCCGGTGAATGGCTCGCGCCAAGACCTCCTTGCCAGTGCCGCTTTCGCCGCGAATCAACACGCTGGCGTCGGAAGCCGCCACCATGCGTGCCTCGGCCATCAGGGCGGCCATTTTGCTGCTGCGGAAGATCACGCCATCCATCCAGGCTTCGCCACCCTCGCCCGGCAAAACCGTCTCTTCGCCAGCCGGCGCGGTGGGCTCCGACAACTGCAGCGCCCGGTCGATCTTCTCAAGCAGAATTTGGCTGTCGAAGGGTTTGGTCAGGTAGCCGAAAACGCCGCGCGAGGTGGCATCGACGGCATCTGGAATATTGCCGTGCGCCGTGAGCAGGATGACCGGCAGGGTCGGCCGCGTGCGCCGGATTTCCTCGAACAGCCCCAGACCATCCTGCCCCGGCAGGCGGATATCGCTGACCACGACACGCGGCGTATCGACGGCGATCTGCACCAGTGCCTGCTCGGCCGAACCCACCGCCGTCACCCGAAAACCACGCGCTTTCAGGCGCATGGTGAGCAGGCGCAGGATGTCCTCATCGTCATCGACGACCAGCACGTGAGCCCCCGCGCCGCGCAGGGCCGGCCTCATCGCTTGCTCCCGACGGCGCGCGGCCTGGGCGTCAAGGTGCGCTCGATGTCAGCCAGGCTGTCGAGCTTGTCCTGCAACTCGCCAGCCTTGCGCTGGCTTTCCTTCAATTGCTGCCCCTGCTTGTCGAGTTGCCCCTCCAGCTTCAGGCGCTCCTGGTAGTTGTCGGCAACCTGACGGGCCAGCGGATGAAACGGCACAGCCGCCGGGTCGTTGGACTTGAGCACACTGTCGAGCAGGGCCAGCCCCTTGCCCAGGTCTTGTTGCACACGCGGATGGCCAAGCAACATCGCCATGCGTATCTGGGTGTAAGGCGTTTGCGGCACGGCGCTCAGTACAATACGCTCGCGCCCCAACTCCGCCCCACTCAGGCGCGACAGGCCGTGATAGTAGGTCAAGGCAGATTCCGGCGTGGTTTCATCGACACGTACCGGCTTCTTGCCGCCCGGCACATTGGCACAACCGGCTAGCCCGGCTACCAGCAACAGGGCACACAAGCTGCGACGAAAATTTTCGGTTCTACTGCTCATCAGGTATTTCCACACAAAAATGGGCGCCGCTCGCCTGCGGCACCAGATAGGCCCTGCCCCCCATCGCCCGCACCAGTTCACGCACGATAGACAGGCCGACCCCACTGCCCTGACGCGGCGCTGGCGCAACACGCTGGCCTTGGACAAAGGGGTCGAAAATACGTTGCTGATCTTCCTCGGCAATGCCAGGCCCCTGATCGACGCACTCGAAGCGCCACAAACCGTCGACCAAGCTGGCCGACAGCCGTACCTCGCCGCCCTCGGGGCTGAAATCAATGGCGTTGGACAGCAGGTTGTCGAGAATGACTGACATTTTTTCGGCATCGAGCATGACCGCTTGATCCGGCGCCTCGATCAGCACCTTCAACTGCCGCGCCTGGCTATGCAACTCGCGACGCTGCACAACGCCGGCCAGCAGCTTCTTCGGCTTGACCGGCGCCAATTGCAGGCGGCGAGCGTCGAATGCAGCCGCATTCAAGGTAAGCAGGCTCTCGATCTGCTCCTGCAGGGCACGCACGTTGTGCTGCAGGATATCGACCACCTCGCGTTGCCCCTCGGCCAGCAGCCCCGGCACCTCCTCGCGGAGCAGCGAAACGCCTTCCTTCAGCGCGGTGAGCGGCGTTTTCAGCTCGTGCGAGACGTGGCGCAGGGCGCGCTCGCGATCGGCCTCCAGTTCGGCCAGGCGCTGGCGCAGCCAGTCGAGGCGTTTGCCCAGTTGCCGCAAATCGGCCGGGCCACCCACCTTGATCGGCTCATTGAAACGGCTCGCCCCCAGGCGAATGATGGCCTGCTCCAGGTGGCGCACCGGCCGCACCAGCCACCAGCCCATGGCCAACGCCACCAGCAGCGCGCCAAGCAAGGCCAGGGCAATGCGCCCCCCCAGCTTGAGGCGCGCTTCCTCCAATTGATCGAGCGACTTGCGGCTCTGCTCCTCGACCCAACGCTGACCGGCCTGCTTGAGCAAACCGTTCAATTCCGCCATGCGGGCCAACAAGGGAATGATCTCAGCTTGCGGAATATTCTGTTCCAACCCGCTGCGCAACGCCTCGGCGACCATGCGCCAGCCGCCGAGCAGGGGTGGCAGGGGCTCGGCCGCCATGCTGTCCAGACGATCGACAACGCTCAGCGATTGCGCCAGGTGCTCGTCGAAGCGCTGGCGGAAAACCGGGTTGTCGAGCACCAGGTACTGTCGGGCGCTGCGCTCGATGTCGACCGTACGCTCGCCCAGTTCCTGGATGGCCGCGGTCAGCTGGATAGCCTGGTCGCTGTTGCGACGACTTTGATCGACCAGGCGCTCGACCACCAGCCAGCTCTGGATCGCCACACCGCCCAGCAGCACGACGAGCAGCAGAAAGCCGAGCAGCATGCCCTGGCGAAAGGAAATTCGATTCATCTCTGTGCTGATTTTTGAAACTCCTGCCCAGTTTAAGCGGCACCGTGCTTCGGCGGCATCGCATCGCGCCCGGTAAAGCACCGAAAATACGAAAAATTACTCAAATAAATCAAACAATTAATTTCATGTCGCATTTTAGCGACAAGCCTTCTTCCGCGCCTATATGGCTTCGGGGAAAGGCTCAAAAAAACCTGTCGCCATTTCACGACACCGGCCTTTATTCGGGGCAGATCCTGCTTAAATAAAGTTATCTAATCAATTGTTTTATTTGAAGTTGATAAACGTGGCATGGATATCGCAATGGCCAACCGGAAAGCTTTTGTCGAAAACCTCACCACGGGAGTTCCCATGTTCAGCAAACCCACCGTCACCACCCGCAACGACACCATCACGCGCAAGGATGTGAAAAGCATTCTCGGCTCAGGCAGCGGCCTGGCCGGCGCGGTACCGGAGCCCAGGATGGTTAGCGACACCTCGGCCAGCCCACCGGACAACAACCTCGCGCTGCCGCCGGAGGCAGAACTGCCACCCGGCGCCCGCCTGATCGTCGGCCCTGACGTCAAGCTCAAGGGCGCGGAAATCCTCGATTGCGACACCCTGGTTGTCGAAGGTCGGGTCGAAGCAACGATGGACAGCCGCGTCATCCGCATTGCCGACAAGGGCGCCTTCTCCGGCAAGGTCAGCATCGACGTGGCCGAAATCCACGGCAGCTTCGACGGCGAACTGACGGCTCGCTCGCAACTGATCATCCACGCCACCGGCAAGGTCAGCGGCAAGATTCGCTACGGCAAGCTGTTGATCAACGAAGGCGGCGAATTGTGCGGCGACGTGAACTCGTTATCCGCCGACAAGACGAGCCCGCGCCACTTGCGCGACGAACCCATCCTGCCGCTGAGCGCAGTGGCCGGTTGATTACTTTTTAGGCAAACCATAGAATGCCCGCCATGCAAAACGCATCCCCCTGCGACACCACGCGCCACTTCCCCGCCACCAGTCCGTTGGCGGCTGGGGCACGCGGTTTCACGGGTGACGAAACAGCCGTCATCGACGCCCCGGAGCTGATCGTCGCCCCCGCAGTCACCTACTCCCAGCTACGCGCCTGCAGCAATCTCGTTCGCCGCATGTACGCGTGGCGCGGCTATCGCCTGGCGCCGAACCGCCTGCTGCCGGACGATCCCAACCACGTCACCATCGGCGCCTGGCTGAATGGCGAACTGGTCGCCACGGCAACCGCCTCGCGGGATTCCTCGGCCGGCTTGCTGGCCGACAGCCTCTATCGCGATGAAATGGCACACCTGCGTGCACCGGCCAAAGTCGTCTGCGAAGTGACACGGCTTGCCGTCGACCTTGATTGCCACGATCCCGAATTGCTGAATTCGCTGTTCCTGGCCATTTACCAGTACGTCCGCGCCGTTTTCGGCGGCACCGACATGGTCATCGAAGTCAATCCGCGCCATGCCAGCTACTACTGCCGCACCCTGGGCTTCCAGCGCATCGGCAACCAACGCACCTGCCCCCGGGTCGATGCACCGGCCGTATTGCTGCATCGCCCCCTGGGCAACATCCACTATTGACCGCAACTGACGAGACAGATAACCCGCCTTCATCACCCCGAAGGCTGGTTATTTGCGCTGAAGCCTCGTAGACTTCACGTTTTGATAATTTTTCAGGCAAGCGCAAATGGCTCAATACGTCATGTCCATGCTGCGGGTCAGCAAGATCGTCCCGCCCAAGCGTCAGATCATCAAGGACATTTCCCTGTCCTTCTTCCCCGGTGCCAAGATCGGCCTGCTCGGCCTGAACGGCGCCGGCAAGTCGACCGTGCTCAAGATCATGGCCGGCGTGGACAAGGAATACGACGGCGAAGTCCAGCATTTGGCCGGCGTCTCCATCGGCTACCTGCCGCAGGAACCGCAGCTCGACCCGGCCAAGACCGTGCGCGAGGAAGTCGAATCGGCACTCGGCGAAGTGATGCAGGCGCAGGCCAAGCTGGACGAGGTCTATGCCGCCTACGCCGACCCCGACGCCGATTTCGACAAGCTGGCCGAGGAGCAGGCCCGCCTGGAGGCGATCATCGCTACCTCCGGCTCGGATACCGAACACCAGATGGAAATCGCCGCCGACGCGCTGCGCCTGCCGC
>CAZDRS010000138.1:0-6503 GCA_964507585.1 uncultured Dechloromonas sp. | reverse complement strand
TATATAGACGGCTTGCCAAGCCGCTCGCGGGGCACTTATCATGCCCCGGCACTCCAACAGGTCAAACCATGTCCAAAAAGCTGATCATTGCCGAAAAACCTTCTGTCGCCGCCGACATCGCGCGGGCGCTGGGCGGCTTCACCAAACACGACGATTACTTCGAAAGCGAGGAATACGTGCTTTCGTCGGCCGTCGGTCACCTGCTGGAACTGGCCTGTCCGGAGGAATTCGAAGTCAAGCGCGGCAAATGGTCGTTTGCCCACCTGCCGGTCATCCCGCCGCACTTCGCGCTGAAGCCGATCGAAAAGACCGAATCGCGCCTCAAGGTGCTCAACAAGCTGATCAAGCGCAAGGACGTCGAAGGCCTGGTGAACGCCTGTGACGCGGGGCGCGAAGGTGAGCTGATCTTCAATTACATCGCCCAGAACGCCAAGTCCGGCAAGCCGGTACAGCGCCTGTGGCTGCAATCGATGACCCAGGGCGCCATCCGCGACGGCTTTGCCCGCCTGCGCCCGGGGCGCGAGATGGAAGGCCTCGGCGACGCCGCCGTCTGCCGCTCCGAATCCGACTGGCTGGTCGGCATCAACGGCACGCGGGCGATGACCGCCTTCAACTCGAAGACCGGTGGTTTCCACCTGACCACCGTCGGCCGCGTGCAGACACCGACGCTGGCCATCGTCGTCGAGCGCGAAAAGAAAATCCGCGAATTCAAGCCACGCGATTACTGGGAAGTCGAAGCCGAATTCAGCGCCAAGGCCGGCAGCTACAAGGGCAAATGGTTCGACGAAGGCTTCAAGGGCAAGAACGACGACGAGCATGCCCGCGCCGACCGCCTGTGGGAAGTCGCCCGCGCCGAAGCGATCCGCGCCGCGACGCTGGGCAAGCCCGGCGAGGTAACCGAAGAGTCCAAGCCGGAAACCCGCCTGTCGCCCGGACTGTTCGACCTGACCACGCTGCAACGCGAAGCGAACGCTCGCTTCGGCTTCTCGGCCAAAACCACGCTGTCGCTCGCCCAGGCGCTGTATGAAAAGCACAAGGTTCTGACCTACCCGCGTACCGACTCGCGCTGCCTGCCGGAAGACTACCTGCCGACGGTCAAGGAAACGCTGGCTGTGTTGACCGGCCAGGGGGCCGGCAAGGGCCACGACGAAGTCCTGCTGTCGCGCTATTCGCCCTTCGCCCACCAGATCCTGGCCCGCAACTGGGTGCTGCCCAACAAGCGCATCTTCAACAACGCCAAGATCAGCGACCACTTCGCCATCATCCCCACCGGGGCGCTGCCGAAGAGCCTGTCGGACGCCGAGCACAAGATCTACGACCTGGTCACCAAGCGCTTCCTGGCGGTGTTCTACCCCGCCGCCGAGTACCAGAGCACCACCCGCATCACCCGCGTCGAGGGCGAAGCCTTCAAGACCGAGGGCAAGGTGCTGGTCAATCCGGGCTGGCTGGCCGTGCATGGCAAGGAAGGCCAGGAAGGCGACGAGGGCAACCTGGTTGCCGTCGATCCCAAGGAAAAGGTCAAGACCGACGAGGTCACCGTCAAGGCCAATGCCACCAAACCGCCGCCGCGCTACTCGGAAGCCACGCTGCTCTCCGCCATGGAAGGCGCCGGCAAGATGGTCGACGACGAGGAACTGAAGGCGGCGATGGCCGGCCGCGGCCTGGGTACCCCGGCCACCCGTGCCCAGATCATCGAAAACCTGCTCGGCGAACAATACATGCTGCGCGAAGGCCGCGAGTTGATTCCGACCGCCAAGGCTTTCTCGCTGATGACGCTGCTCAACGGCCTCGGCATCAACGAACTGACCCAGCCGGAACTGACCGGCGACTGGGAATGGAAGCTCGGCCGTATCGAAAAGGGCGAATTCACGCGCGACGAATTCATGCGTGAAATTGCTGAAATGACCCGCCACATGGTTGAGCGCGCCAAGCAGTACGAGGCCGACACCATCCCCGGCGATTTCGGCGTTCTGCAGGCGCCCTGCCCCAAGTGCGGCGGCCAGATCCGCGAGACCTACAAGAAATTCCAGTGCGGCAGCTGCGACTACGCGCTGTGGAAGATTGTCGCCGGCCGCCAGTATGAACCGGCCGAGATCGAGCAACTGCTGACCGAAAAACAGGTTGGCCCGCTGACCGGTTTCCGCAACAAGATGGGCCGCAGCTTTGCCGCCGCCATAAAGCTCAACGACGACCTGCAACCGGAATTCGATTTCGGTCAGGACAAGGCGAATGAGGAAGGCGAGGCCGAGGAAGTCGATTTTTCCGGCCAGGAAGCGCTTGGCTCGTGCCCGAAGTGTGCCGCCAAGGTTTACGACAACGGCAACAACTACGTTTGCGAAAAAGCCGTCGGAGCCAGCAAGACCTGTGACTTCCGCTCCGGCAAGATCATCCTGCAGCAGCCGATCGATGCGGCCCAGATGAAGAAGCTGCTGGCCGACGGCAAGACCGATCTGCTCAAGGAATTCGTCTCCAACCGCACGCGCCGCAAATTCTCGGCTTACCTGGTCAACCAGGGCGGCAAGGTCGGCTTCGAGTTCGAAAAGAAGGTTGCCAAGCCCAAGGCCCCGGCCAAGAAGAAGGCGGAAGCCTGAGCGTCGTCCAGTTCAAGCCCATGTAAAAAGACCTCGCCAAGGCGAGGTCTTTTTACATCCGGAGCCGGCTGGTGCCGCCCGGCGTTCCACGTGAAACCTCAGCGTACCGCCGAGGCTCCCGGCAATTGGCAGGACAGCAGAGCCGCCCGCACGGCGTCGATGGCCTGTGGCCGCGGGAAGGTGACACGCCAGACCAGGCCAACCGTCCGCTTTGGTTGCACGCCGGCAAAGGGCAGCACCTTGACCATCGGCTCCTTGGCAATCAGCGGATCGGCAGCCGTGCTCGGCATCACGGCCACGCCGGCACCGCTGGCCACCATGTAGCGAATGGTTTCCAGCGAACTGCCTTCCAGGGAGTGATCGAGCGCATCGGGCGCCGTCAGGCGCGGGCAGGATTCGAGCACCTGGTCGCGGAAACAGTTGCCCTGGCCGAGCAGCAGCAGGTTCTGGCCATCCAGCTCATCGCCATTCACATCGCTGCGCACAGCCCACGGATGGGCAGCCGGCACGACGACACGGAAGGGCTCGTCATAGACCGGCTGGGCAACCAGGCCGGGTTCGCTGAACGGCAGCGCAATGACGATAACGTCCAGTTCGCCGGCCTTGAGCGCGGGAATCAGGTTGCCGGTGAAATCCTCCTTGAGGAATAGCGGCATCTTTGGCGCTTCCCGGCTCAGGGCCGGAATCAGTTGCGGCAGCAGGTAGGGCGCGATGGTGTAGATGATGCCGACGCGCAACTGGCCGGTCATTGGGTCGCCCGTCGCTTCGGCGATCTCCTCCAGCTTGACCGCCTCGGCCAGCACCCGCTTGGCCTGCTCGACGATGCGCTCGCCGAGCGGGGTGATGCGGATATCGTTGCTGCCGCGTTCGAACAGCGGCGCCCCGATCTGGCCTTCGACCTTCTTGAGCGCCACCGACAGGGTCGGCTGGCTGACATGGCAGGCGTCGGCCGCCTTGCCGAAATGGCGCTCACGCGCCAGCGCCACGACATAGCGCATTTCAGTCAGGGTCATTTGTTCACCAGTTTGTCCAGATCGGCCGGCATCAGCCAGCACCATTCGCCCGGCTTCAGGTTGGCCGGCAGGGAAAGATCGCCCAGCGCTTCACGATGCAACGCTTCGACCCGGTTGCCAGCCGCCGCCACCATGCGCTTGACCTGATGGTACTTGCCCTCGGTCACCGTCAGGCGCAGCAGGTGCTCGCCGACGATCTCGGCGCCGGCAGCGGCAATCGGCTCCGGTTCGTCGTTGAGCAGCACGCCGCCCAGCAGCTGGTCGATTTGCCTCTGGTCGAGCGGGTGCTTGGTGGTCGCCAGATAAACCTTGGGCACCTTGCGCTTGGCCGATGACAACTGATGATTGAGCTGGCCGTCATCGGTGATCAGCAGCAGGCCGGTCGTATCTTCATCGAGACGGCCGATGGGCTGCACGTCGCGTTCACGCAGTTGAACGGGCAACAGTTCGAGCACCGAGGGGTGATGCTGCGGCTTGCGCGAGCATTCGTAACCGCCCGGCTTGTTGAGGATGACCGTGGCGAATTCACGGTAGGGCCAATCCACGCCATCAACCGTGAAAACCAGATTGTCGGTCGGAATATCGGCAAACGGGTCGTCGCAAAGCTGGCCGTTGACCGCGACCCGTTCGTTATAGATCAAGCCCCGGCAGCCCTTGCGCGTGCCGAAGCCATGTTTCTGGAGGATTCGTTCGAGTTGCATGGACGGGATGCTAACATCGGCCCATGAATTTCGAACACCTCATCCAAATCAACGATCTGCAAAACCCGCTGATCGAAACCCTGAGCCGCGAGCAGGTCTGGCAAGGCCTGCTTCACCGCATCGAGGACGCCACCCTGTTCCTGCCCGGCCTGGAGAACTGCACCGTCGTCGAACGCCATGCCGACCACTTGCTGCGCAAGCTCGATTTCGGCGCCGCCGTGATCCATGACCGCGTCACCCTGGCCACCGGGCACTGGGTTCGCTTCGACATCCTGCCCAGCGAACAGCACGCCGGCGGCAGCCTGACCATCACCATCGAGGAGCCGGAGCCCGCCTGCCTCTTCCTGCGCTTCGCCTATACCACCAGCTTCGGCACCAACCCGAACTCGGAAGAGCGCGCCTACATCGACTACATCAAATCGGCCTACCACCAGTCCGACGTCGATTGCGTGCAGGTCATCCGTACCCTGGCCGCCAGCGGCTCGCCACAGTAAGAACGGACACCGCGCATGGACAAGCTGGACAGCGAACTGCAGCGCCTGCATTTCTTGCCCGCGGACGAACAGCGGGCATTGGGCATGCGCTTCCTGCGCGCCACCGACTGGCCGGCTATTGCGACGCTCTGCCAGGCCATGCAGGAAGAGCTCGACCTGCCGGCGCCCGTGGTTTCGATCGACGGGCAAGGCTACCAACTCTGGTTCTCGCTGGCCGAAGCCATCGACGCCGGGCAAGCAACGTCTTTTCTCGATGGCCTGAGTGCCCGCTACCTGGCCGGCATTCCCGAGTCCTGCCGGCAATTCGGCCTGCCCGATGCGCGAACACCTGCCCCGCTGGCCGATGGCGAACGCTGGGCCGCCTTCATCGACCCCGGCATGGGCAGCATGTTCGTCTCCGAACCGTGGCTGGAAATGGCCCCCAACCGCAACCAGCAGGCCGACCTGCTGACTGCCTTCAAGAGCATCCGGGCAGCCGACCTGGCGCACGCCCTCAGCTTGCTGCAGCCCGCGAACCTTGCGCAGCAGCCCGCAGTACCGCCCGAGGCGGCTACGCTACCGACCAGCGGCACATTCACCAGCCCCAAGCAATTCCTGCTTGCCGTAATGAACGATCCACGCGCCAGCGCCGAGCAACGCCTCCAAGCTGCCAAGGCCTTGCTGCCGTATTTCGAGAAAGCCCTGTAAGCAGGCACAAAAAAGCCGAAGGGGCGACCTTCGGCTTTGGCGGTGGCCGGTGAGAACCGGACGATAGTTTTACTCGACGCCCTGCGAAGCCAGGTAGTCCTCGTAGCCGCCCAGGTAATCGACGATCTTGCCGTCGCCCTTCACTTCGAACACGCGGGTGGCCAGCGACGACACGAATTCGCGGTCGTGCGACACGAAGATCAGCGTGCCCGGGAATTTCTCCAGCCCGGAGTTGAGGGATTCGATCGATTCCATGTCGAGGTGGTTGGTCGGTTCGTCCATGACCAGCACGTTGTGCTTGGACAGCATCAGCTTGCCGAACAGCATGCGCCCCTGCTCGCCGCCGGAGATGACGTTGACCGGCTTCTTGACCTCGTCGCCGGAAAACAGCAGGCGACCCAGCGTGCCGCGCACCAGGGTTTCCAGGTCGCCGCCCTCCTCGACCGAGGCGCGGGCATAGCCGACGATCCACTCGGTCAGGCTCTGCGTGCCGGCAAACTCGGCGCTGTGATCCTGCGCGTAGTAGCCCGGGTTGGCTTTTTCCGCCCATTTCAGCGTGCCGTAGGACGGCTGCAGTTCGCCCATCAGCAGCTTCAGGAAAGTCGTCTTGCCGACGCCGTTCTCACCGATCACGGCGATGCGCTCGCCGGCATTGATGGTGATGGTCAGGTTGTCGAAAATCTTGCGCTCGCCGCCTTCGTAGGCGAAGGTCAGGTTCTCGATCTCGATCGCCTGGCGGTGCAGCTTCTGCTTCTCGTCGTACTCGAAGCGAATCCACGGATACTGGCGCGACGACGGCTTGACGTCTTCCGGCTTCAGCTTGTCGATCAGCTTCATCCGGCTGGTCGCCTGCTTGGCCTTCGAGGCGTTGGCCGAGAAGCGGCGGACGAAGGTCTGCAGTTCGGCGATGCGTTCCTTGGCCTTGGCGTTGGCGTTCTGCTGGCGCTCGCGGGCGGCCTGGGCGGCTTCCATGAAGTCGTCGTAGTTGCCGGCGTAGGTGGTGATCTTGCCGTAGTC
>CAZDRS010000137.1:0-6514 GCA_964507585.1 uncultured Dechloromonas sp. | reverse complement strand
CGACATGGAAGGGCAGCAGATGTTCCTCGCTCGGGTGGGCCTGCGCGCCGCCCGGGGCCTGACGGCGGTAATCGAGCAGGGCCGGCACGTTGCCGGCGGCGGTCTGCGTTGCCAGCCAGTCGGCGAATTCGCGAACGTAGGCCGGTGTCTGGCCGCCGTTTTGCCAGGCCGCCTGGTAATCGCGCAGGTTGTGCGTGATGCTGCCCGAGCCGACGATCAGGAAACCCTTGTCGGCCAATGGGGCCAGGGCGCGGCCGAGGGCGTAGGCCTGTTGCGGGCCGCCGCAGCTCTGCACCGACAGCGGAATGACCGGCACGTCGGCATCGGGAAACATCAGGCGCAGCGGTACCCAGGCGCCGTGGTCGAGGCCGCGGGTGGTATCGGTGGCGACGGGCAGGCCGGCTTGCTCCAGCGCAGCGACCACTTCGCGGGAGGCCTCAGGGCAGCCGGTGGCCGGGTAGCGGATGGCATATAGCTCTTCCGGGAAACCCCAGAAGTCGTGGATGGTTTCCAGGCGCTCGGAGAAGCCGACGGTTGGCACGGCGGTATCCCAGTGGGCGCTGACGATGACGATGGCACGCGGCAGGGGGAGCTTGGCGGCCAGTTCGGCCAGCGCGGCACCGGCTGCGCCCGGGCGCAGCGCAAAGGTCGGCGCGCCGTGCGGAACAAAGAGGGCGGGTTGGCTGCGGTTCATGGCGATAACTCCGTTGGCGATGGGCGAACTTTATGCTCGTTTGTTGGTGCGAAATAGAGGACAATTGGCAAATAACTATTGCGAAATTGGCAACAATGGATCGTCTCGATGCAATGCAGTTGTTCGTCAGGGTTGCCGAGTTGGGCAGCTTTGCCGCTGCCGCCCAGCAGCTCGGCATCGCCCGTTCCGTGGTGACGCGGCAGATCGCCGGGCTGGAGGCGCACCTCGGCATCAAGCTGATGGCGCGCAGTACCCGGCGCCTGACCCTGACTTCGGCCGGCACGACCTACCTGGAGAAGTGCCGGGTCATCCTCAACCTGGTCGAGGCCGCCGAAACCGGTGTCGCCGAAGAACGCCAGGCACCGCGCGGCAGCATCCACATCGGCCTGCCCCTGAGCTTCGGCCTGAAGCGGCTGGCGCCCCTGCTGCTCGATTTCTCGCAGCGCTACCCCGAGGTAACGCTCGACATGGATTACAGCGACCGCCGGGTCAACTTGATCGAGGAGGGCATCGATCTCTCCATCCGCGTCACCCGCCGCCTTGACGCCGGCGACATCGCTCGCCGTCTTGGTTCATGCCGGATGCTGACACTCGCCGCCCCGGACTACCTGGCGCGTCACGGCAAGCCCATCCACCCAACGGAACTGGCTCGCCACCTTTGCCTTGGCTACACCAGCGGCGGCAGCACGATGGCCTGGCAATTTCTCGTTGATGGGCAACTGGCAAGTTTTTCCATGCGCAGCCGGCTCAATGCCAATAACGGGGAGGTGCTGACCGAAGCGGCGGCGCTCGGCTTGGGCATCACCTGCCAGCCGGATTTCATTGCCGAGCCCTTCATTGCCGCCGGGCGAGTGGTCGAAATCCTGGCCGAATTTCCCGGCCCGGAACTCGGCATCTACGCCATGCTGCCCAGCAACCGCCACGTGCCGCACCGGGTACGGGTGCTGATGGATTTCCTGACGGAGTGCTTGGTGGGCTAGGTTACGCAGCCCGTTGCCTACTGCGAATATGCCCTCACAATTTTTTACCGTTTGCTGCCAACCGCCGATAAGGCGTAGCGTTAACCTAGGCGGTAATTAACTTGCGCCACCTGCCGTTGTCATTCGGCAGGATGGTTTGTGGAATTGAAATGAGAGGTGTGTCATGGGTATCGTGTGGACGATCCTGGTTGGCTTCGCGATTGGCGTCGTTGCCAAATTCCTGCATCCCGGCCGGGACAATATGGGCTTCCTCGCCACCATCCTGCTCGGCGTGGTGGGTTCGTTCCTGGCTGGCATCGTCGGCCAGGCCGTCGGCTGGTATCAGGCCGGCGAAGGGGCGGGATTTATCGCCTCGGTCGTCTTCGCCATCGTCTTGCTGGTCATCTACGGTCGCCTGCGCGACAAGGAAGCACAATGAAAAAAATCCTGTTTTCCCTTCTCGCCGGTGGCTTTGCCGCCGCCAGCCAGGCCGGCGCGGTAATCGACCTGTCGGCCGAAGCCGGCCATCCGGCTGCCAACGACATGGTGCGGGCCAGCGTCTATAGCGAAGCCAGCGGCAGCAATCCGGCCGACCTGGCGCGCCAGGTCAATGGCAATATCGGCGAGGCGCTCAAGCTCATCCGCGAGAAGAAGGGGGTGACGGTCAAGAGCGGCAACCAGTCGACTTATCCGATCTACACCCAGTCGCGAAAGATCGATGGCTGGCGCATGCGCAGTGAATTGCTGATCGAGTCGAAGGATTTTGGCGCGGTGTCGGAACTGCTCGGCCGCCTGCAGCAAATGCGCCTGGCCGTTGGCGACATTGCCCAAATGCCGTCGCCGGAAACTCGCCGCCAGGCCGAGGATGCCGCCATGCGCGACGCCATTCGCGCTTTCCAGAACCGTGCGGCGGTGGTTGCCGAGCAACTGGGCAAGGACTGGAAGATCAAGCAAATGCATATCAACCAGGGTGGCGGCACGCCGGTACCCATCCTGCGTGGCGCCCGTGCCGCCATGATGGCCGCCGAAGCCGCCCCGGCTCCCATCGAGGCTGGCGAAAGCACGATCACCACCAACGTCAGCGGGCAGATCGAACTGGCGGATTGATCAGGCATGGAAATCTTCCTCATCCCCGCTTGCGCCGGCGTGACGGGCAGTCAGAAATGCAGCGTCGTGCGCAGCATTGCGCTGCGGCCCAGTTGCGGCATTTGCCAGCGGCGGACGCCCATGATCCGATCGGTTGCCACCGGGTCGGTGTATTGCCGGTCGAACAGGTTGTAGATGCCGAGCGCCACTTCCCAGGGCTGGCCTTTCGGGGCATAGCTCAGGTTCAGGTTGGCCAGCAGGTAGGCCGGTGTTTTCTGGGTGCCGTAGTCGGCCGTGCGGGCGCTGAGCCATTGCGTTTCCAGGCCGGCCATCAGGTGCGGGATGCCGGTCGGCAGGCCAAGGTTGGCCTTGACCATGTGGCGTGGTGAATTGTCGAAGCTTCGGGTTTCGTCGGCCGCATGCTGGATGGTGTAGCCGGTACGCAAGCGGCTGCCGTTGCTCCAGTGTTGTTCGTATTCAAGTTCCAGGCCGCTGGCTGTCACCCGCGAGCCATTCGTGGCCGTACCGGTGTCGTCGGTCGTCACCATCTTGGCGATCTGGAAGCGATAGGCCGTTGCCGTGAAGCGCGATATGGCGCTGAAGCGTTTTTCCCAGGCCACTTCCAGCGAGCGCATCTTTTCCGGCTCCAGAGCGGCGTTGCCGTAGGCAAGGCTGGGCGCCGTGTAGAAACGCTCATAGACGGAGGGCGTGCGGAAAGCCGTGCCGTAGAGCAGCTTGAAGATGCCGGCGCTACCGGTATCGTGCGTCATGCCAAGGCGCGGGCTCCAGAAAGAGCTGAATTCGCTGACGTGGTCGAAACTGGTGCCGATGGTGAGCAGGGTGGCCTTGCCGATCTCGATTTCGTCCTGGGCCATCACGGTGGTTTGCCGGCTGCTGCGGCGGTCGTTCAGGCAGGGGGCGGTCGTGCCGGCATCGACGCAGCCGTAGCCACGGTCGTAATTCAGCTGGTTTTGGCGCCAGTTGGACTTGTACTCGATGCCGAGCGTCAGGCGGTGGCCAGCCCACTGGGTGTTGACCAGGCGGTTCTCGATACCCCACCAACTACCCTTGGCCAGGTCGACGTTCATCAGGCGCGGGTCGGCAATCGGTGCGGCAGAGTAGTCGTAGGGGAAGACGCCGTCGTAGCGGTAGTCGCCGAAATAGAGGTGCTGATGCAGGGTGTTGGCGGCGTTGAGCTTCCACGCCTTGCCCAGGTCGAACAGCGTGTAGGTGTCCGTTTCGGCGTGGCCGAGGTCGTCGGGGATGGTGTCGTAGCTGGCCGTCGGCACGATGCGTTCGCGTTTGGCGTGGATCAGCGAGAAGTGCCAGTCGCTGCCGCGCACCTTGGCAAACAACTGGCCGCCGTCTTCGCCGCCGATCCGGTGCAGGTCGCGCCGGCTGCCGTCGCCATTCACGTCGTCGACGCTCAGGGTGCTGCCGTGGGCGGCAAAGCCGGTAGCCGAGACCAGCACTTCGTTGTCGCCGACCTGACCGCCCCAGCTGACGCGCAAACGGCGGTCGGCGCCGCTGCCCAGCGCGAGGGCTGCCTCACCGCCAACGCTGGCGCCGCTGCGGGTAACCACGTTGATGACGCCGAACATGGCATCGCCACCGTAGATCGCCGCGCTTGGGCCACGGATGACCTCGATGCGCTCGACCAACCCGATATCGAGCGGGAAGGTTGAATCGACCGGGGCCCCGGCATAGATATTTTCGTTGATCGACTGCCCGTCGATCAGGATCTGCAGGCGCGGCCGGTAGTCGCCGGGCTGCGAGATGCCGCGCACACCGCCGTAGGCGTAGGTGTGGTCGCTGGTGACATTGAAGCCCTGCAGGCTGTGCAGTGCGGCACCCAGCGTGCGCCAGCCGTAGAGGCGGATATCCTCGGCAGTCAGGATGGAAACGACCGAGGGAATCTGATCCGGGTTTTCGGCGAACTTCGGTGCCGAGACGATATTGACCTTGAGCAAGTCCTCCAGCGACATGTCGATGGCGTCCAGTGCCCAGGATGGCGAGGCAGCCAAGAGCCCGCCGGCGAGCAGTGCCGTCAGGCAGCGTCGGGGGAGGTGGCGTGACTGGCTCATGCCAGCCCTTTCTCCTGTTGCCCGGTGAAGTCGATGAAATCCTGCGCCGGCATCGGCCGGGCGAACAGAAAGCCCTGGAAGACATCGCAGCCGATGTCGCGCAACAGGTCTGCCTGGGCCTCCGTTTCGACGCCTTCGGCTACCACGCTCAGGCCCAGGGCGTGACCAAGGGTGATGATGGCCTGAACCAGCGCCGTTTGGCGCTTGTCGCCTCCGAGGTCGAGGATGAAGGAGCGGTCGATCTTGATTTCGTCGATGCTGAAGCGGTTGAGATAGCCGAGCGACGAAAAGCCGGTGCCAAAATCGTCGAGCGAGACATGGATGTCGCGCTGGCGCAGTTGCGCAATGACGCCTTGCGCCGTTTCGGCGTTCTGCATCAGCACGCTTTCGGTCAACTCGACGACCAGCATCTCGGGTGGTACGCCGGTGCGAGCCAGTTGCTCGTCGATGTAGGTAATCAGCGAGCGTTCGAACAGGCTGTCGGCTGACAGGTTGATGCTGATCCGGCAACGCGGCAGGCCCTGGTTCAGCCAGCCGGCAATCAGTTCGAAGACGTGGGCGATCAGCCATTCGGTGATCGGGTGGATGAGCCCGACCTCTTCAGCCAGCGGGATGAACTCGCCGGGCGAAACCATGCCCATTTCGGGATGTCGCCAGCGCAGCAGCACTTCGGCGCCGGTCAGCCGGCCGGTGCGGGCGCACAGCTTGGGCTGGAAGTAGGGCTGCAGCTGGCCGCCTTGTTCGATGGCCGCCCGCAGGCTGCGTTCGAGCATCATGCGATGGCTGGCCACGCGGTCGTGCTGCGGATCGAAATAGGTCACGCTGGCGCCGCCGGCGCTGGATGCCTGCATCGCCACCAGCATGGCGCGGCGCATCAGCTCCTGGATTTCGTCGGCGTGCTCCGGGTAGTCGGCAATCCCGGCAAAGGTCTTGATGATCACTTCCTCGCCCTGCAGCACCATCGGGCGGCTCAGGGTTTCGGTGATCCTTCGCGCCAGGCAGCCCACCTGCTCCTTGCCGAGCCGCCCCGGCACGGCCGCGACAAATGAATGCTCATCGTAGCGGGCGAGCTTGATTTCCTGCAGGCATTCCGCCCCCAGCTTGCAGGAGCAATCCGGCTTTTCGAATAGGCTCTTGAGGCGGCGGGCCTGGGCACGGATGGCCGCATCGGCGATTTCCTGGCCGAGCACGGTTTGCACATCGCGCAGGTTGGAGAGGTGGATGAAGGCCATCGACAGCGACTCGCCGCCTTCGCTCTGGCCGATCTCGCGTTCCAGCAGGTCGACCAGCCGGGCACGGTTGTTCAGGCCGGTAACCGCGTCGTGCCAGGCCAATTCACGAATCCTTTCCTCCTGGGCAACCCGTTCGCTGATGTCCTGCGTGAAGCCTTCGGCACCAATGTACTGGTGGCGCTCGTCGAAGCGCGGGAAACCCTGTTCATGGACGTGGAACCAGACATTGTCGTCGCTCGCGCTGCGCAGCCGATAGTCGAGCTGGTAGGGCCGGCCCATGCGCATTTCGGCGCGCTGGCGCTGCAATGCGGGACGGTCTTCGCGGTGCACACGCAGCATCAGGCGCTGTTCCGGCACCGGCAACTGGTTGGTGCCGATGATGTCGAGAAACTCCCGCGAGGCGTGGACGATATTGCCGGCCGTATCCATCTTCCAGTTGCCGAGGCGGGCGATCTGCTG
>CAZDRS010000136.1:0-6540 GCA_964507585.1 uncultured Dechloromonas sp. | reverse complement strand
TCAGCGAATCGCTCAGTTTCGCCTTTGCGCAGGAATACGATGTCCTGACCAGCCATTCCCGCTCACATGCCCGCAGCCTGGTTCGGCAATTGCGCAGCCCGCCGCGCCTGGCCCTGGTCGACCTTGGCCTGCCCCCTTTGCCGCACCGCCCCGACGAGGGTTTTGCGCTGATCGGCGACCTGCTCGCCCTGCATCCCGAGTTGAAGATCATCGTGCTGTCCGGCCAGAGCGACGATGAAAATGCCCGCCATGCACGCACCCTGGGCGCTGTCGAATTTGTCGCCAAGCCATGCGACCCGGCTCGACTGGCCGAACTGTTCCGGCAAGTCCTGCGCTTCGCTGACGCACCGCCTAGCGCGGCCCCGGCCGGCCTGATCGGCGAAAGCCTGCCGATGCAGCGACTGCGCCTGCAACTCGGCCAGTATGCCGACCTGGCCTACCCGGTGCTGATCGAAGGCGAATCAGGCAGCGGCAAGGACATCGTCGCCAGTCATTACCTGCACCGCCTGACCGAACGCCGGGACAAGCCCTTCCTGGCCCTGAACTGCGCCGCCATTTCGCCCAATCTGCTGGAACCAACCCTGTTCGGCTACGCCAAGGGCGCCTTCACCGGAGCAAGCGCCGCCAAGGCCGGCTACTTTGAGGATGCCGACAGCGGCACGCTGTTCCTCGACGAAATCGGCGAACTGCCGCTCGACCTGCAGCCCAAGCTGTTGCGCGTACTGGAAAACGGCGAATACCAGCGGGTCGGCGAAACCCAGACGCGTATTTCCACGGCACGCATCATCACCGCCACCAACCGCGACCTGCGCCAGGAAATGAAAACCGGGCGCTTCCGGCCGGATCTGTATCACCGCCTGTCGGTATTTACCGTTGCCGTACCGCCGGTGCGAGAAACCGGCCTCGACCGATTGCTCCTGCTCGAACATTTTCGTCGGCATTGCGCAACGTCGGTACGGGGCGAACCCTTCACCTTCACCTTCGCCCCCGACGCCCAATCGCTGTGGCTGGACTACCCCTTCCCGGGCAACGTCCGCGAACTGCGCAACATCGTCATCCGCCTGACCGCCCGCTATGCCGGGCAATCCGTCACGGCACAACAACTGCGCGCCGAACTCGACTACCCCGACAGCACGCCCCCCACACCGGCAAACAGCAACCTGGACGCCGCCCAGCCGGAAGAAGTCCGCCAGGCCGCTCGCCAGCACCTCGAACGCAGCGCACACCTGAACCTGGATGCCACCCTGGAGCTCTGGCAGCGCAGCTACATCGAAGCGGCCATCGAGCTGAGCAACGGCAACATGAGCGAGGCCGCCCGCCGCCTGGGCATCAACCGCACCACCCTGTATAACCGCATGGAAGGCTGGAATCGGCAATGAGCCTTTACCTCGAACATTTCGGCATGCGCGAACCGCCGTTCCGCATCACGCCGCACACCGACTTTTTCTTCACCGGCGCCAACCGCGGCCCGACGCTTGATGCGCTGATCTACGCCATCACGCAGGACGAAGGCATCGTCAAGGTCACCGGCGAAGTCGGCAGCGGCAAGACCATGCTCTGCCGCATGCTGCTCGAACGCCTGCCGGCCAATGTCGAAACGCTCTACCTCGCCAATCCGTCGCTGTCGCGTAGCGAAATCCTCGGCGCCATTGCCGACGAACTGGGCATTCCGACTGATGGCAAGGCCACGCATTCGCTGACCCGCGCCCTGCAGGATGCCCTGATCGCACGCTATGCCGAGGGCAAGCGCGTCGTGCTGCTGATCGACGAAGCGCACGCCATGCCGGCCGAATCGCTGGAAGAAATCCGCCTGCTCTCGAACCTGGAATCGAAAGCCACCAAGCTGCTGCAAATCGCCCTGTTTGCCCAACCGGAACTCGACGAACGCCTGGCCGCCACCGACATGCGCCAGTTGCGCGAACGCATTACCCAGCACTTCAACCTGGCGCCGCTCAAGCAGGCCGATGTCGCTGCCTATATCGAGTTTCGCTTGCGCGCGGCCGGCTACCACGGCCCCAACCCATTCACCGATGAAGCCATCCGCCTGATCACCCGGATTTCCGAAGGGCTGTCGCGGCGCATCAACATCATTGCCGACAAGGCCCTGCTCGCGGCCTACGCCAAAGGCAGCCACAAGGTCGACGCCGGCGAGATAAAAACAGCCGAAGCGGATGCCCGTTTTTCACCACTGCAGGCCAAGGCCGGATTCAACGCCCAGCCGCTACTCTGGGGCCTGGCCGGCGCCGGCATGGCGGCCGCACTGATCGCCATGGTTGTTACCCTGGGCTCCCGCCCAGACTCCCCCGCCGCCCGTGCGGAAACCCCGCCCCCGCCGCAAGCAGCCGGCGACATCGCCAAGACGCCATTCCCCGTACCAACCGCTCCCGCCCCGGCCGCCACCGAAAAAGTCCGCTTCGGCCCGCTGACCCGCCAACACCTGGCCCAGTACGAGGAATGGATCAAGGATGCCCCCCGCCAGCGCTACTTCCTCCAGTTGCTGGCCACCGACGCCACGCACACCGGCGAACTCGAAGGCTTCCTGGCCCGTGCCGTGGCAGCGCTGGAACCGGCGCAAATCCGCGTTTATCGCTCCAGCCTGTCGGGGCGCGACCGGGTCGGCGTGATCTTCGGCGACTTCGACACCCGCGAAGAAGCGGTTGCCGCCATGCAAACCATGCCGGACTCGATCAAGACCATCCAGCCCTTCCCCCGGCAGGTCAGCAAATTGAAGTAAGCCGCGAGCCGGCAGGGAATATGCGGAAGCGATGATTTACGTGCTAGCATCCGAACGGTAGTCAGACAACATGTGCCCACCACTGCTCAGACAAGGCCAAAGCCGATGAAAATCGGATACTTCAGTACGACGCTTGCCGCCCTCCTGATTGCCGCCTGCTCGGCTCCAACGCCCCGCGAGCCGCTGAAAGGCCATCTCGGTAGCGAAAATGCGCCCGCCGCCATCGCCGGCAGCATTCCGCCCCCGGTTCAGCAAACCCTGGCCCTGCCCAAGCCGCGTCCCAGCCGCAAGGCCGAGACCTATAGCGTGGTCGTCAACAACGTGCCGGTACGCGACCTGCTGTTCGCCCTGGCGCGTGACGCCAAGATAAATGTCGACATTCATCCTGGCATCAGCGGCAACGTAACGCTGAACGCCATCGACCAGACCCTGCCACAACTGCTCACCCGCATCGCCAAGCAGGTGGACATGCGTTACGAACTCGACGGCCCGAACCTGGCGGTAATGCCCGACTCGCCCTTCCTGAAGCACTACAAGGTCGATTACGTAAACATGGCGCGCAACGTGACGGGCACGGTGTCAGCCAACACGCAAATTGCCACTGGCGTGCCAACCGGAGGCGGCGCCGCGCCGGCAACCAGTGCCAGCGGCGGCAACATTTCGAACACGCGTATCGAGAATTCGTCGAAAAACCAGTTCTGGGAATCGCTCGAAAAGAACATCAAGGACATCCTGCGCGAAACCGACAAGGTCTTGCCGGAAGGCTCCAGCGAAACCAGCTACGAACAGAACAACGAGCAGACGGCCACTGGCGCTGCCGCCCTGCCGCAAACCGGCCGGCGCGCCGCGCAAGCCATCGCCAATGCGCTACAGGGCAACCCGACACCGAGTTCGGCCAGTCAGGGAGCGGCCACTACGCTCGTACGCCACAGCACCTTCCGCGAGGCGGCATCGGTCATTATGAATGCGGAAAGCGGTGTGATCACCGTACGCGCCACCCAGCGCCAGCATGACCGGATTCAGGAGTTTGTTGACCGTGTGGTTAACTCGGCACGCCGGCAGGTGCTGATTGAGGCGACTATTGTTGAGGTGACGCTGAATGACGGTTATCAGCAGGGCATAAACTGGGAAAAACTAACATCAGGAGGATTGTTCACCTTCAGCGGCAGTGCGTTGACCAAGAACACGGCCAACCTTACCTATACGAAAGGCGACCCTACAACAGCAATTACCATGCTGAATACCTTCGGCACCACCAAGGTACTGTCGAGCCCTCGCTTATCGGTGATGAACAATCAAACAGCCCTGCTTAAAGTAGTTGAGAACTTTGTGTATTTCACCGTCAAGGCAGACACGGTGACTACAGCCAACGTCAACGCTGTAACCACCTACACCACCACTCCGCAATCGGTAGCCGTTGGACTCATTGTTAGCGTCACGCCACAAATTAGCGATGGAGACATCGTCACACTTAACGTCAGGCCTACCGTCACATCGGTAGCGGGAACGGTTCCAGACCCAAACCCTGACCTCAAGAAAAACAGCATCGACAATCTGGTTCCGGTCATTCGCACCAAGGAAATCGAATCCATCATGCGAGTCAGCAGCGGAAATACTGCCGTGCTGGGCGGCCTGATGGAAGACAAGATCGACTACCAGACTCAGCGCGTACCACTTTTCGGCCAAATCCCGATTTTTGGTGAGGTCGCCAACAATCGGAACAATCTAGCGAGAAAAACCGAACTGGTTATCCTGCTCCGCCCTGTCGTCATCAAGGATGCCAGCCTCGATGGCGACTATGCCGGCCTGAAGGGCTACCTCCCTGGTGACAACTTCTTCGCGCAGCCGAACGAAGCGCAGCCGTTCAACATCGTTCCCAGCCGCTGAGAGCCGAGCATGAGCCTGTTGATGGATGCCCTGAAACGGGCCGAAACGGCCAAGCAGGAGGCGGCACGCGCGCAGTTCGGGATTGCCCCGGGCACACCGGCCGCTTCGACGCTCAGCCTCGAGCCCTTGCCTGGCGAGGCCGGCAATGCGGCAACTAATCCCCTACCCGACCTGGCTACCTATATCGACGCGGTCGATGCCGATCTGGCCAGCACCTCGCTGCCCAAGGCAACGCCGCCGCAAGCTCCGAGCGCCACACCAGCACCAGCCACAGTCGCCGACCATGCCCATCGCGAGACGGTGCGCAATGCCTTTGCCGCCAAACAACAGCTGGTAGCCGACAAGCCTTCCCGCCTGCCGCTCTGGTTGGCCCTGGGTACGCTGGCTATCGCCGGAACGGGGATTGGCGGCTATGTCTGGTATCAGCTGAATGCGCTGAATCGCGGCCCGCAGCTTAGCCCTCCGCCCGTTCCGCGCCCGCTGGCCCAGCCCCAGCCTGCCTTGCCGCCGGCAGCCAGTCCGCCAGTTGCCCCCCTGGCACCTCGTACTGAGGAGCCGACGCTGTTCGCGCCACGCCGAGAAACACCGCCCGCCAAGCCGGCGCCTGACGATACCGCCAACGCCATTCCCATCCGTCTGACGCGCAACCAGCCGGCCATTGACCCTGCCTTGGCACGTGGCCATGCCAACCTGCAGCGTGGCGAGATCGATCTGGCACGCCGCGAATTCGAGCAGACCCTGCGCCGCGACCCGAACAATACCGATGCCCTGCTCGCCTTGGCCTCCATCGCCCAGCGCCAGGGGCGCGGCGCCGAGGCCGAGACCTTGCGCCAGCGGGCCTTGGTCGCCAACCCGGCCGACCCGGCAGCACAGGCCGCCGCACTGAGCGGCAGCACGGCCGAGACCGACCCGCAAACTACCGAAAGCCGCCTGAAGGGCCTGCTGTCGGCGCAACCGGAATCGGCGCCGCTCAATTTTGCGCTGGGCAATCTGTATGCCCGGCAAGCCCGCTGGGCAGAGGCGCAGCAGGTTTATTTCAATGCCGTTGCCGCCGATGGCGACAACCCGGATTACCTGTTCAACCTGGCGGTCAGCCTCGACCACCTGCGCCAACCCCGCCTGGCCGGCCAGCATTACCGGATGGCGCTGGAGGCAGCAGCCCGCCGCCCGGCGGCTTTCGACCGCATCGGTGTCGAGAAGCGCCTGGCCGAACTGGCGCCGGACGCTTCGCGCTGAGGCCGGCATGAGCACCTCTGCCCTGCAACGCCGCCCGCTTGGGCAAATCCTGATTTCCGAAGGCATCCTGTCGGAAGACCAGCTACGCATTGCGCTGCTGGAGCAGATGAAGTGCAACCAGCCGATCGGCAAGCTGCTGGTTTCGCTCGGCTTCGTCACCGAGGCAACGCTGCGCCAGGCACTGTCGGAGAGCCTGGGCAAACAGAGCATCGACCTGCGCAATGCGGTGGTCGATCCCCTGGCCTTGAAGCTGGTGCCGCGCGAACTGGCCAAGCGCCACCACCTGCTGCCGCTCGACTACGAAGCCCCCAGCCGCCGCCTGACACTGGCCCTGGCCGACATCAACGACATTGTCGGTCTCGACCGCGTGCGCGCCCAACTGGAGGAAGGCACCGAGATCGAGACGCTGCTCGCCGGCGAATCGGAAATCGATCACGCCATCGACCAGTATTACGGCCACGAACTGTCGATCGACGGCATCCTGCATGAAATCGAAACCGGCGAGATCGACTGGCAAAGCCTGTCCACCGCCGCCGACGAATACAGCCAGCCGGTCGTCCGCCTGATCGACTCGATCCTGACCGATGCCGTCAAACGCGACGCCTCCGACGTGCACTTCGAGCCGGAGGCCAACTTCCTGCGCATCCGCTACCGCATCGACGGCATGCTGCGCCAGATCCGCG
>CAZDRS010000135.1:0-6551 GCA_964507585.1 uncultured Dechloromonas sp. | reverse complement strand
GCTTGTTGAACTCGCCCGGGCCGACGCTCGGCGTGCCCTTGAACATCATGTGTTCGAGGACGTGGGCGACGCCGGAGGCGCCATCGACCTCGTCGGTGCTGCCAATGCGGTACCACACCATCTGTACGGCGGTCGGAGCGCGGTGGTCTTCCTTGACGATGATGCGCAGGCCGTTTTTCAGCGTGGTTTCATAGGGATTGGCGCAGGCGGCCGTGGACATGCCGACAGCAAGCAAAATGGGGAGCAGGGTGTTTAGTCGCATGGGAGAAACGGGGCTTTCTGCTAGAATTCTCGGCTAATTTTGCATCGAATCGGACGGCATCTTAACGACTCGCCGTCCGCCTGTCAGCAAGGCTTGAGACCACTCTCCCCATGTTCAGTTTCCTGAAAAAAAATAAACCGGAGCCGGAAGCGGCGCCGACGACGCCCGAGGCAGCCCCTCCCGAGGCGCCCAAGCTTTCCTGGCGCGAGCGCCTGTTCAAGGGCCTGGCCAAGACGCGCGCCCAGTGGGGCGGCAAGCTCAAGTCGATTTTCTCGCGCGGCAAGGTCGACGACGAACTGCTCGAAGAACTGGAAACCCTGCTGCTGACCAGCGACTGCGGCATCGAGGCGACCACCCACCTGCTCGACGAACTGAAGAAGGCGGCCAAGCGCGACAAGCTGGATACGCCGGAAGCGATCCAGAAGGCACTGGCCGACGCTTTGCTCGAAACCCTGCAGCCCCTGGAGCAGCCGCTCGATTTCACGACCCACAAGCCCTACGTCATTATGATTGCCGGGGTGAATGGCGCCGGCAAGACGACTTCCATCGGCAAGCTGGCCAAGTATTTCCAGACCCAGGGCAAGAGCGTGCTGCTCGCCGCCGGCGACACCTTCCGCGCCGCCGCCCGCGAGCAGTTGCAGACCTGGGGCGAGCGCAACAACGTCACCGTCGTCGCCCAGGAATCGGGCGACCCGGCAGCCGTGATCTTCGACGCCATCTCGGCAGCCAAGGCGCGCGGTATCGACATCGTGCTGGCCGACACCGCCGGCCGCTTGCCGACGCAACTGCACCTGATGGAAGAAATCGCCAAGGTGCGCCGCGTGATCCAGAAAATCGACCCGGAAGGCCCGCACGAAACCCTGCTCGTGCTCGACGCCAACATCGGCCAGAACGCGCTGCAGCAGGTCAAGGCCTTCGACAAGGCGATCAACGTCACCGGCCTGGTCGTCACCAAACTCGACGGCACGGCCAAGGGCGGCGTGGTTGCAGCGATCGCCCGCCAGTGCCCGAAGCCGATCCGTTTCATCGGCGTCGGCGAGCAGATCGACGACCTGCGGCCGTTCTCGGCCAGGGATTTCGTCGATGCGCTGTTTGAGTGAGGTAGTTGTTAGTTGCTAGCCATTAGTCGCTAGCCAACCCCATGAATCGCATGCCAGCTAACAACGAGTAACTACCGACTAAGAATGATTGAAGCCAGTAATCTGACCAAGCGTTATCCGGGCGGCCTGGAGGCCGTGAAGGATGCCAGCTTCCGCATCGATGCCGGCCAGATGGTGCTGATTACCGGTCATTCCGGCGCCGGCAAGACGACATTGGTCAAGCTGATCTCGACCATCGAGAAGCCGACTTCCGGCAGCCTTGTAGTTAATGGCCAGAACCTGACGGCCCTGCGCCGCAGCGCCCTGCCGCTTGTGCGCCGGCATTTCGGCCTGGTCTTCCAGGATCAGAAGCTGCTGTTCGATCGCTCGGCGCTGGACAATGTGCTGCTGCCGCTGCAGATCGCCGGCCTGGCTCGCCGCGAGGCGGTGCGCCGGGCGCAGGCGGCGCTCGACAAGGTTGGCCTGCTGGCCCGCGAGAAGGCCAATCCGATTGCCCTCTCCGGCGGCGAGCAGCAACGCCTGGCCATTGCCCGCGCCGTGGTCAATCGCCCGACCGTGCTGATCGCCGACGAGCCGACCGGCAATCTGGATAGCGAATCGGCCACCGAAATCCTCGAAATCTTCGCCGACTTCCATCGGGTCGGCGTCACGGTCGTCGTCGCCACGCACGACCAGACCTGGATCGAGCGTTATCACCCGAACGTGCTGCGCCTGGCTCACGGGAGGGTCGTCTGATGAACGCCTGGTTCTCCCAGCACAGCGCCGCGCTGGCATCGGCTTTCCGCCGCCTGCTCGCCTCGCCGCTCAATACCCTGCTCTCGCTGCTCGTCATCGGCATTGCGCTGACCCTGCCGGCCTTTGGCTACATCGCGCTCGATAACCTGCGCGACCTGGGGCGCAATGCTACCGGCGTGCAGCAGATCAGCCTGTTCATGCAGCTTGAGGCGGGCAAGAAGGATGTCGCGGAAATCGAAAACCGCCTGCGTGCCGCGTCGGCCGGCCAGTGGCGTTTCGTGCCCAAGGACGAGGCCTTGAAGCGCATGCAGGCCAACGAAGGCATGGCCGAGATCGTCGCCAGCCTGCCCCGCAATCCGCTGCCCGATGCCTTCATCGTCGAGCCGAAAAATACCGAGCCGGAAGCGCTGGAAATCATGCGCAAGGAAATTGCCGGCTGGCCGAAGGTGGCGCATGTCCAGCTCGATTCGGCCTGGGTCAAGCGCTTCGATGCCTTCCTGCGCCTCGGCAAGCTGGCGTTGTGGATGCTCGCCGGCCTGTTCGGCGCCGGCCTGGTGGCGGTGACCTTCAACACCATCCGTTTGCAGGTCATGGCGCAATCGGCCGAAATCGAGGTGGCGCGGATGATCGGTGCGACGGACGGTTTCATCCGCCGGCCGTTCTATTATTTTGGCGCCTTGCAGGGCGCGCTTGGCGGTTTGCTTGCCGCCGGGCTGGTGCTGGTCGCCCTGCGCCTGCTGGCCACGCCGGTCGGCGAACTGGCCGCGCTCTACGGCAGCGCCTTCGCCCTGCGCCAGCCGGGTATCGGCGAAGTGGCCGTGCTGGCTGGCCTGGGGGCCTTCCTTGGCTGGCTCGGCGCGCAGCTTTCGGTCAGCCTGTCGTTGCGGAAGTTTGACTAGCCGGCGGGAGTTCCTGGCGACTGTCGGGGCGGCCGCCCTGGCCGGTTGCGCGCCGGCCGGGAAGCCCGCCTTGCCGCCCGGCGACTTGCTGGGCATGAATGCCGCACTGGGGCACCGGCTGCGCGATGGCGTTTTCCCCGAACCTGCAACAACCCGGCAAACCGGCACCCTGATTGTCGGCGCCGGCATTTCCGGCTTGTCGGCCGGCTGGTGGCTGGCCCGCCAGGGGCATACGGATTTCACCATTCTGGAGATGGATGGCACGCCTGGCGGCAATTCGCGCGGTGGGCAATCGCCGGTGGTCGCCTACCCGTGGGGGGCGCATTACCTGCCGTTGCCCGGGCCGGAGGCTGTCCATGTTCGCGCCTTGCTGGCCGAACTGGGCGTGTTGCAGGGCGACCCGGCCGCGCTGCGGCCGACCTACGACGAGCGCTATCTATGCGCCACGCCGCAGGAGAGGGTCTATCGCCACGGCCTGTGGGAGGAGGGCTTGCTGCCGCATCGCGGTCTCGACGCCGCCGAGCGCGCCGAGCAAAAGCGTTTTCACGAGCGGATGGAAGAACTCAAGCGGATGCGCGGGCGGGACGGCCGTCGTGCGTTTGCCATTCCGATGGCGTTGTCCAGCCAGGATGCCGACTGGCGGGCACTGGACAAGCTCAGCTTTCGCCAATGGTTGCTCGACAACGGGTTCACGGCGCCGACGCTGCACTGGCTAGCCAATTACGCCTGCCGCGACGACTACGGCACCGATTACGCCCAGACTTCGGCCTGGGCCGGGCTGCATTATTTCGCCTGCCGGCATGGCGAGGCGGCCAATGCCGCATCCGATACGGTGCTTACCGCACCCAACGGCAATGCCTGGCTGGCGCGCGGCCTGGCGCAAGCGGCGGGCGAGCGCATCGTTTGCGATGCGCTGGTCGGGCGGCTCGTCGCGTTGCCGGACGGCATGGCGGCCGATGTGTTGGTCGGTGACAGCGTGGTGCGCTACGCGGCATGGCAGATCATCTGGGCGGCGCCCCTGTTCGTGCTGCCGCGCGTCTGGCCCGGCCTGCCGGGCGAGTTGCGGGCGGCAGCGCTGGCGGCCGACCATGCGCCGTGGCTGGTGGCCAACCTGCATCTGGCCGACTGGCCCGAGGAGCGGCACGGCGCGGCACCGTCATGGGACAACGTGTTTTACGACAGCCCGGGCCTCGGCTATGTAACGGCAACCCACCAGTTGATCCGTCGTCGGCAACGCGGCACGGTCTTCACCTATTACCGCGCCCTGCATGATGTCAGCCCGGCCGAGGGGCGTCGCCTGTTGCTCGAAACGCCGCGCGAGGCGTGGGCCGAAGGCATCCTGGCTGAACTTGAACAGGTGCATCCCGACATTCGCCGGCAGGTGACGCGGCTGGACGTCTTCCGCAATGGCCACGCCATGCGCCGGCCGACAGTGGGCAGCCTGTTCGACGGGCAGCGGGAGTTGCTGGCCGGTTTTCGCCATCCCCGCCTGGCCTTGGCGCATGCCGATCTGTCCGGCTTCTCGCTGTTCGAGGAGGCGCAATACCGGGGCGTGCTGGCGGCCCAGCAGGTGCTTGCCGGCGCCGGTCAGCGGTAGCGCAGGAAGTCTTCGCGAGCGGCCTGCCAGGCGGTTTCGTCGGCACTGCTCAGGCGGTCGAGGTCTTCCGGTGCGCTGCTGGGGTTGTCCACCCATTCGCGCAACAGCGGCGAGCCGTTGATCAGGTCGATGGCCAGGCGGTCGAATTCGTATTCGTAGCCGAAGTCGCGCCACAGTGGGTAATCCGGGTAAAGCCGGCGGATGGCCTTGAAGGCGAGTGCCTGAATCCGCCAGGGCTGGAAGGCGGCATGGTCGTAATACGGCCCCTCGCAATGGATCTGCACGCCGTGGTTCAGTTTGCCCGCGTGTTTGTGGAAAGTCGGCTCGAACCAGATTTCGCGCAATTTGCAGCCCTTGAGCCAGTGCGGGGCGAGGTGCTGCATGTCGGCCATCACGGCGCGGGCATCAATGTCCGGGGCGCCGAAGATTTCCAGCGGCCGGGTCGTGCCGCGCCCTTCGCTCAGGGTCGTTCCCTCCAGCATCACGGTGCCGGCGTAGGCGCGGGCCATCCACAGGTTGGGGGCGTTCGGGCTGGGGTTGATCCAGGTGCGCTCGCCGAGCGGCCAGCCGTAACCGGGAGCGGCATCCGGCTGCCAGCCTAGCATCTCGATGACGCGGTAATCGACGTCGAGCTTGAGTTCGGCGATGAACCAGGCGCCCAGTTCGCCCATGGTCAGGCCGTGGCGCATCGGCATCGGCCCGGCGCCGACGAAGCTTTCCCAGCCGTCGCGCAGGGTCAGGCCTTCGACCGGGCGGCCGGCCGGGTTGGGGCGGTCGAGTACCCAGACCGACTTGCCGTGTTTCGCCGCCGCTTCGAGCACGTAGCGCAGCGTGGTGATGAAGGTGTAGATGCGGCAGCCGAGATCCTGCAAATCGACGAGCAACACGTCGAAGGTATCCATCATCGCGTCGGTCGGCCGGCGCACCTCGCCGTACAGGCTGAAGATGGGAATGCCGAACTGTGGGTCGATGAAATCTGGCGATTCGACCATGTTGTCCTGCTTGTCGCCCTTCAGGCCATGCTGCGGGCCGAAGGCAGCGGTCACTTGGAGGTCGGGGCAGGCGGCGAGGGCATCCAGGCTGTGCGTCAGGTCGGCGGTGACCGAGGCGGGGTGGGCGAGCAGGGCGATGCGGCGGCCGGCCAGCGGGCGGCGCAGCTCGGGGTCGGCGAGCAGGCGATCGATGCCGAATTGGATGGAAGCGGTCATGGTCGGTTCAGGGGCAGCGTGAAGCTGGCGGACAGGTGAAAGTCGGGGTGCGGGGCGGCGTGGCGCAAGGCCCAGTAGCTGCGTTCGCCGGCCCGGGTTTCAATGACTGCGCTCAGGCCAAGCCAGGCGGCGTCGGACGGCAGCAGCGCCGCCGGGATGTCGGCGGTGAGCCACAGGCTGGCATCGTCATGCCGGCAGACGATGTGCGGGGCAGCGGCAGCTTGCCAGCCGGTATCGCGCTGCCGGTAATCGGTGAAGCGATAGGCGGCCCAGCAGCCGGAGGGGGCGAGGTTGAATTCGCGGTAGCCGGAATCGTCGCCCTCGGCCACGAAGGCCTCGCAGCAGGTGTGTTGCCAGAGGCCGTCGAGCTGCGCTGGAACGGTCGGTTCGGGAATGCGCAGGTCGGCGATGCCTCCCCGCAAACGATAGCTCAGGCGCAGCCCGCCATCGGCCAGCCAGGCAAATCCGGCGGTCAGGCTCAGCTTGCCCGGGGCTGTGACAGCGGCATGCGGCAGCAGGGGGTGAAGGGGGGGCGAATCGGTCATTTTCGGGCGTCGGCGGAGGCGCTACTTTACCTGCTCCGCCCTTGGTCGGGGCGGGCTTTTGGAGTAATTTACCGCCTTTGCGGCATGGCCGCAGGGAGAGAAAAAATGACACCGTTGCGTATCAACCTCGAACAAGAAGAGATTCCAACCCACTGGTACAACGTCGTTGCCGACATGACCAACCCGCCGGCGCCGCCGCTCGGGC
>CAZDRS010000134.1:0-6591 GCA_964507585.1 uncultured Dechloromonas sp. | reverse complement strand
CCGCTTCATCGAGGATGCGGATGCCGAAGTGCTTTTCCATCAGCGGCACCATGCCACGCAGCATGGCGGCGGCCAGCGGCTCGCTCGGCTCCTCAACCTTGACAACCTGGAAGCGACGGGCCAGCGCGGCATCCTTCTCGAAATACTTTTTGTACTCGGCCCACGTCGTCGCTGCCACAGTGCGCAATTCGCCGCGCGCCAGCGCCGGTTTGAGCAGGTTGGCCGCATCGTTCTGGCCCGACTGCCCCCCTGCACCGATCATGGTGTGGGCCTCGTCGATGAACAGGATGATCGGCTTGGGGCTTCTCTTGACCTCGTCGATGACGTTCTTCAGGCGATTTTCGAATTCACCCTTGACGCTGGCCCCGGCCTGCAGCAGCCCCATGTCCAGCGTGTGCAACTCGACGCCAAGCAGCGGTGGCGGTACGTCGTCCTGGGCGATACGCAGGGCCAAACCCTCGACTACCGCCGTCTTGCCCACGCCGGCCTCGCCGGTGAGGATGGGGTTGTTCTGGCGGCGGCGCATCAGGATGTCGATCACCTGCCGAATCTCACCATCCCGGCCGATGACCGGATCGACCTTGCCATCCCGCGCCCGTTGCGTCATGCTGGTGGTTAACTGGTCGAGAGCCGGTGTCTTGCCGCCCGGGGAAGCAAGCGTCTGTGCCGGATCGTCGCCCTCCTCGCCTACCCTGGCATCGCCCAGACCGGCCACCTCGGCCGCCTCGGCAGAACCTTCGGTCATCTTGTCGAAATTGTGCTTCAACTCGTCAAGACGCACCTTGGTCAACAGCTTGGCACCGCGAACGGCAAATTGCGATAACTCCGGTTCGGTCAGCAGCGCCAATAGCAAATGGCCGGAACGGATACGCGGCAGACGGGTGTCCAGCGAGGCGATCAACCAGGCTTGTTCGAGCAGTTTGACAATGCGTGGCGAAAAGACCGGCGTGCGCGTGTTGCCCGTCTTGAAACGATCAATTTCCTGACTGAGTTCGCGCTCCAACCCGGTTGGGCTGATGCCGCAACGCTTGGCGACAAGCAGCAGGTCGGCACCGGGGTTTTCAAGAACTGCCATCAGCAGATGTTCGAGATCGACCTCGTAGTTGCCGCGCGACATGCACAGGCTGGCGGCCCGCTCGGCAGCCTGGCGGCAGGTGATGTTGAGTTTGCTGATCAGGGTTTTCAAGGAGTTGCTCATGGCGATGCTTCGGTCAATGAATGAAATGGGTCAGGTAGGCGGTATCGGCGCGATTGCAGGTTGCGGGCCGGCTCAGCAGGAAGCTGTCGTAGCCCAGGCGACAGCCGGCCTCGCCGCCCAGGCGAGCCGGCTTGACGTCGTCAGCGCACAGGATGGGACGAATTTCGTATTCGAACTGGCCGCCCGTGGCCAGCGCCAAAATCTTCGCCAGCGCGGCAGCTAGTTCGCCCTTGGGCAGAAAGCCCATATAGCGTTCATGGCGTAGCGGCCCGATATGGATGCGTATGCGCAGGTTGCGCTGCCAGACCCGCTCACCAAGCAGCGCATTGCCGCCCAGCGTCATGTTTTTGCCCCCCAGGCAGGAACGTTGTTCAGCCGGAACGACATACCAGTGGCCGACGAACTGTTCGATCCGTACCGCCTCGCGGAAATAGCTGCCGATAACTTTCTGCAAGGCCTCGGCAGAAATGGGGTGTTGCCGAAACAAGCCGGCGAAATAGGCAATCGATTCGTCGTCGATAGCGCCCGGAGCGCTACCCAGACGCTCGCGCAGCGCATCGAAACCAAGGCCACCCAAGGCCAGGATCAGCGGCAGAAAGCGGTTCTGGCGATCCGTTTCATATTGGACGGGTAGCCGGAATTTCTTCCAGGCCCGGTAGAAATGCCCGACTGCCCGATTGGTAAACAAATCGAGAAAAGCCCGCCCCGACTCGTCACGCTTGAAACGGGCGTGATCGATCACCTGCTCGGTATAGTGGATGGGCAGTGTGCCATTGACCCCCAGCATGCCCATGAAACTGGGCGTCACATCGACCTGTTCGAGTTTGCCCGTATCCAGCCCCTGGTCATCGACGGCGTAGCTGGGCGCGATGGCATCGACCTGGCTGGGGGCAAAGCCAAGGCGCAGGGAATTGCGAAAACGGATGCGCTCATTGACCACATCGCCGGCAGAACGCCCCCCCGCTTCGCGGAAGATCAGCTCATAGAGGCGCACGAGCTGGAAGAACTCATAGCGCTCCGGTGCCTGCAGGCTGTGGTCGACTAGAGCAGGATCGAGTCGCCGTTGCGTGGTGCGCATCGGATCAATTCCTCTCCGGTTCGGTTGGAAACGACAACCAGTTGGATAAAGCTGTTCAGACTGACGTACAGGCCGAGAAAACGGTCGATGCAGCGCACGAAGACATCCAGACCGCTACCGACGAAACTCGATTCATCGATGGTCAGGCGTACCTCCACGCCGCGCACGAAACAGGCAAAGGGCTGGCCGGACATCCATACCGTCTTATCGGTCTGCGTGATGTTCAGGAGGCCTTCGATCTGGCGACGGCTGGTGGCCGTTCGCGGCAGATCGTAGAGAGCCAGCATTTCCTGGAAAGCAGCAAGGCCGCTGGCGGTTAGCGACAGGTGATTAAGCGACAGATGCGAAATGATGCGCCATTGCCCATCCCGTCGATGATCGAACCGATAGGGCTGGCTGGGCTTGCGCAACAGCTTGATCGAACGGACGCTGGAGCCGCCCTCCAGGAACAGATCGCCGGACGGCAGGCCAACCGACATCAGGGTGGGCAGATCGCGATTGGTGCAGGTGAGCTGCAGGCTGAGCACATCGGTCTTCGGCTGCACCGGGTCGAAATCGGCATCGACGATGGAGAGCGAGGTTTCGTAGCCCGGGCTGTTCTCGGCGATCATCGGGTCGCGCTCGGCATACCAGTAATAACCGTTGCGCTCGGGCGATTCACCGTGACGTAGCGAAAAGAAGGAGCGAAACTCGGTAATCGCCTCACCCTGCGCCGTTTGCCGAACGCGACGCACTGCGTCGATGGAATAGATGTCGTAGGCGTAGGCTCGCCGGCTGTCGGCCACCACCGGATAGGCAACCTGCCGGTTGGTGACGCGTATCGGATCGCCACGCTGGGCAAACAGGTTGACCACCGGCACGCAACCCAGGCGCAGATTCTGCGTGGTCAGCGTTTGCAGCAGGCGGGATGTATCGCTATCGGCCCGCAAATCGCCCAGCGCAATATGCAGGGTGATGCGGCCCTCATTGTGCAAAGTGGACGGAATGGCGGCGATGTCGATGTCGAAGAAATTGAATTTCTCCGGAAAGCAGAAATATTCGGTGAGATAGCGATAAGCACCATGCGACGTGGCCGGCATGTCGATCAGCGACTCGTCCTCGGCAAAACCGACTTCGCCGATCACATTCTCGCGGGCGATACGCCAGCGTTGGTCGCTGCCAGCTGCATACACCTTCAAGGTGCGCAGAAACAGAGCGTCGCGCAAGGCCGAGGCAACGGAAGGTTCGGCGTCGATATACACCCGCAACTTATCCAGCTTGCTGATGCCCCCTTCCTGCGCTGTGCCTCTTACGGATAACGAAAACGACAGCAAGGCATGGCAGCCAAGCGGCAGGCGAACCTCGCTCGGCGCCGTGGCGACTGGCTCGAAATCCACGTTGCCGATGGAGACTGGAGCCAATTTGAGATCCCAGGCCGTCCTGAATTTGCAGACCGCGCCCTTGATCGGCCGCGAGTGCAGCTCGGTGCCGCGCGGAACACTGCCCACCGAGGTCAGTTCCGATGCGCCATGCTCGAAACAAGCGATCGAGCAACTGGGAAAGGGGCGCAGATAATGCGGATAAAGAACATTGAGCAGCGCCTCGGTAAACTGCGGGTAGCTGTCTTCCAGTTTTTTTGACACACGCGCCGTCAGCAGAGCAAACGACTGGATCATCCGCTCGACATGCGGATCGTCGCACCCCTCGCCCGACAGCAGCAACTGGGCTGCAAGCTTGGGATAGCGTTCGGCAAACTGGCGGGAGTGCTGGCGCATGAAAGCCAGTTCGCGCTCATAAAAAGGCAGCAAATCTTCCATTAGCCCCCCGGGCGCCGATGCCGGCTGACCGAATACTGCAGACTGGTCGGCGTCAGCAAGGCATCGAAGCTCACTGGCTCCTGCGCCGGTCGCACGACCAAGACGGCGTTGATCGAAAAATACAGGGCATTCACGGCATTACGATGCAGTTCGAGATCGACCCGGACGTCGCGCAGGCGTGGTTCGTGGGCGGCGATGGCGGACTCGATGGACGAACAAATCTGCCGCCGATGATGCACGTTGGCCAAGCTCAGACCGGCAAAATCGGCCAACCCGAAACCTGCTACCGAGCGGGCCGCGAGCGGGAAGGATGAGGCCATTTCCGCATCGAAAACGACGCGTGTGTTCAGCAAGGCCTCAAGGTCGCGAGCGACCGAGTCCTTCAACTGTTCGAGCGACAAGCGGCGCCGCGCAGCCCCCATGGGCTGATCGTCGAAAATCTTGTCGAAGAATGAGGGTTCGAAACCTTTGCTCATAAAAAACGGCGGAAACCAGGTTCCGCCGTGTGCTCCACGACCCAATCGATCAGGTGAGGTTCGGCGTGTTCTTCGCCAGGTTCCAGGCACCCTGAATATTGACCTTGCCGGTCTTTGTGCCGTCGATATTCAGTTCGTCGTAAGTCCACTTCACGGCCGAATACTTCAGCGAGAAGCTTTCCTTAGGAATACCTTCCTCATCGACGGCCGGAGAAACGGAAGCGATGATGACGTTCTTCAGTTCGATCTTCAGATACTGGTGACGGTTCTGCGTGGCAGACGGATTGCCGGTGTTGTTCTGGCCGCCGAAAGCGCGGTAGAAATAGATGATCACGTCGTTGACCACCAGGCCGGAGGAACAGGCCTGGTACAGCTTCGGGCTCGAACCGTCGATGTCCTTGGTGAAAATCATTTCACCGTGCTCGACACGCTCTGCGGTATGGCCGCCAGCGGCAGAAGCCGTCGCCGACTTTGGCTGGCGCATGGTATGCGCCCAGCTGTACACCTCGACCGTATCCTTGTGTTTGGCATCGCGGGAATCGCCCTTGATGTCGCTGCCTTTGAATTCGACGTAAATATCCTTCATCTTGTGGGTACTCCTTTACTTGGGAAAATCAGGCCTTGCTGGATTGCGGCAACTCGGCGACCAAACGCAGAGAAACCGAGAGTTCATCGAGTTGGAAATGCGGGCGGATGAACGAGACGGCACGATAGACACCCGGCCGGCCCGGCACTTCGCTGACCTCGACCGAGGCTTCACGCAACGGAAACTGCGCCTTGGTTTCCTGCGAGGCGGAGTCGTCGGCCGTCACGTACTGGTCGATCCACCGTTGCAAGTAGCTCTGCACGTTGGAGGCCGAGGCAAAGCTGCCAATCTTGTCGCGCATCATGGCCTTCATGTAGTGGGCAATGCGGGATACGGCGAACATGTATTGCAATTGTGCCGACAGCGAAGCATTGGCATTGGCCGAATCGGTATCGTATTTCTTGGCCTTCTGCGCCGACTGCGCACCGAAGAACGCGGCGTAGTCGGTGTTCTTGCAGTGGACGAGCGGAATGAAGCCCAGGTCGCTCAATTCCTTTTCGCGGCGATCGGTAATCGAAATTTCGGTCGGGCATTTCAGCGCCACTTCGCCATCGTCAGTGCGGAAGGTATGCGTCGGCAGATCCTCGACCAATCCCCCACCTTCCACACCGCGAATCGCCGCACACCAACCATAGTTCTCGAAGGCGCTGGTCAGACGAGCGGCAAATGCAAAGGCAGCGTTGCACCAGAGGTATTTGTCGTGATCGGTACCGTCCACATCCTCGACAAAATTGAAGCCCTCGGTGACCTCGCCATCGATCGGGTTATACGGCAAACGACCGAGAAAACGCGGCAGCGCCAGACCGACATAGCGGGAATCCTCCGACTCGCGGAAGGATTTCCACTTGGCGTATTCGATGGTATCGAACACCTTGCCCATGTCGCGCGGCTTACCCAGCTCGGTGAAGGTTTCCAACCCAAACAACTGCGGTGCCGCGGAGGCGATGAAAGGTGCATGAGCCGCGGCGGCAATATGCGACATCTGGTCGATGAAGTACATATCCTCCGGCTGGCGGGAAATTTGGTACTGGCCGATCAGCGTACCGAACGGCGCGCCGCCGAAAGTACCGAATTCCTCTTCGTAAACCTTCTTGAACAAGGCGCTTTGGTCGAAATCGATGGCGGTCTTGAAGTCTTTGACCAGGTCGCGCTTCGAAGCATTGAACAGCTTGATTTTCTGCTGGGTGCCGGTCGACGTCTGCCGGCACAGGTAATGCAGGCCCGTCCAGGCGCTTTCCATGGCCTGGAACTCCGGTGCATGCATGACCTCGCTCAACTGTTCCGAGATCAGGCGATCCAACTCGGCAACGCGAGCATCCAGCGAAGCAGCCAGGTTCTCGGAAACCACTACTTCACCGTCGAGCACCTGGTTGACCAGTTCGCTGATGATGTCGCGTGCCCGATTCTTTTCCTGATCCGACTGAGCCACGCGGCTTTCGGAAATGATCTGATCGAGC
>CAZDRS010000133.1:0-6605 GCA_964507585.1 uncultured Dechloromonas sp. | reverse complement strand
CTATTGCCTAAAAGGGCGTAACCTTAATCGACCGACCATTTTCGGTCAAGGTTTCACGGCATATCCCCCTATCGCTCAAGGCTTTCTGGAAGAGACGAACCTGGCATCACCCCAACAACTTTCCTGCTTTCTCGAATCCGTCGAGCGCCGCGCCTTCAAACAGGCGATGTTTGCCGTGCGCGACGAGGAAGCCGCCCTCGACATCGTGCAGGATGCGATGCTGAAGCTGGCCGAAAAGTACGGCGACCGTCCGGATGACGAGTTTCCGATGCTTTTCCAGCGCATCCTGCAGAACACCATCCGCGATTATTACCGGCGCAGCAAGGTTCGTTCGATGTGGACCACCCTGCTCTCCGCCTTTTCATCGGATGACGACGAAGATAGCGACCCGCTCGAAACGCTGGCCGCCGACGCAGACGAAGCCGGCCCCAAGACACCGGAAAGCAAGCTGCTACAGGCGCAAACCCTGACCCTGATCGAGGACGAAATAAAAAAACTACCCGCACGTCAACGGGAAGCCTTCCTCATGCGTTATTGGGAAGACATGGACGTAGCCGAGACCGCGGCTGCGATGGGCTGCTCAGAAGGCAGTGTCAAGACCCATTGTTCGCGTGCCACCCACACGCTAGCAACCGCCCTGTCGGCAAAAGGCATAAAGCTATGAACGAAGAACGTTACGGATTTCGCGTTCGGCAAGCGCTGAACCACGGACTGAAGGACATCCCGCCCGCCGCATCGCGGCGCCTGGAGGCTGCGCGCCATCTCGCACTCAGCCACCAGAAACAGGCCGCGCCGCAAATGGCGTTGGCCGGCCTGGGCCATGCCTTTATCCGCACCAGTTCCCATACCCCCTACTTCAAGCAGATTCTTGCCGTTCTGGCTCTCCTGCTGGGCATGTGGATTTCCTTCTATTGGCATAGCGTCCAGTACGTATCGAATCTGGAAGAAGTAGATAGCGCCCTGCTCTCTGATGACCTGCCCCCTGACGCTTTCCTCGACAACGACATCTTCGAATGGCTATTAGACGACTCGTCGGAGGAATAATCCTCGCCGCAAGCCTGAATCTTTCCGCTGCCGCCGAACCGCCGACGACGGTGATCATCGGCACGCCGCCACAACCGGGCTGGAGCCAACTCAACCAACAGCAGAAAAACATTCTGGCCCCCCTGTCGAAGGACTGGAACAGCCTGGAAAACATCCGCAAAAAGAAGTGGCTGGGCATTGCCGACCGTTTCCCGGCCATGAAACCCGACGAGCAGCAGCGCATCCAGGATCGGATGCGCGAATGGGTCAGCCTGTCGCCGGCCGAGCGCGCCAAGGTACGCGATACCTACAAGGATTTCCAGCAGTTGCCACCGGAACAAAAGCAAGTGGTCAAGCAAAAATGGGAGGCCTACTCCAACCTCCCGGCCGAGGAAAAGCAGCGCCTGCGTGAAACTGGCAAGTCCTCGAAATTGCTGACACCGCCGCCTGCACCTTCGCCCGAAACCACAGGACAACCCAACCCGACAAGCAATCCTGGCGGACAGCAATGACGGATCAACTCCCGAGCCTGCGCCGCCGCCTGGCCAGTATGCTGTACGAGGGCCTGGTCGTCTTCTCGATCCTGCTCATCGGTTTTCTGCTGCCGCAGATCGTGCTGTCCGGTTTTGGCTGGCAACTTGGCGCCAAGGCGCTGTGGCTGCACGTTTTTGTGCTGCTGATGGCCTACTTCGTCTGGTGCTGGCTCAACGGCGGCCAGACCCTGCCGATGAAGACCTGGAAACTGTGGGTCGTCGATGCCAATGGCGCCCCGCTCCGCCCACTGCAAGCTATCCTGCGCTATTTCGCCGCCTGGCCAAGCATCTTGCTGCTCGGCATTGGCCTATTTTGGGCCCTCTTCGACAAAGACAGGCAATTTCTCCACGACCGGATCGCCGGCACGCGGATCATTGTCAAAAGCTGATCAGCGGCGTTCAACCCACCACAGCATGGCAATGGCCACCAACAGGAAAAGGGCCGATGGCGCGGCTGCGCTGAGCAGGGGTGACCACGAATTGATGGCGCCAAGGTTGGAAGAAAGGCCGTTCAGGGCGTAGAAAAGAATACCGAGCATTACACCGGCAAAGATTTTCAGACTGACGCCTCCGACCCGGTTGTGTGAATAACCAAAGGGCAGCGCCAGGGCAACCATGACCAGCGCAGCCAACGGATAGAGCAGCTTTTTCCACAGCGCAATTTCGTAGCGCTCGGTTTTTTGCTTGTTGTCGCTCAAATGCTTGGTGTAATTCCACAAACCGAGCAACGACATGCGTTCAGGCGACACCATCAAGGCCGACAACAGGGTCGGCGTCACACTTGAATGCCATTCCCCGGTCGGACTGTTTTCCACACGCGCCCGGTCGCCATCCAGAACGGTACGCACGACATCGGTCAGACGCCAGCGGTCGGGCAATTCGAACTCCGCCTGAGCGGCATCGGTCACCGACTCCAGCGTATTCTGCTTGCTGAACTTGTAGATCCGCACTCCCTGCAAAGGCGCATCGGGCGTGGCGGTGCGGATGTTGATGAAACTACGGCCATCCTTGACCCACAACCCGCTGTCGAAGCCGCTCTGAGCAATGACGGTACTCAAGGCCTTGGCGCGGATTTCTCGCCCCAGGCGCTCGCTGAACGGAACCACCGCCTCCCCCACCAGGAAGGTCAGCAGAGCGAGCAGGAGGGCCGCCCGGAACAGGGTATTGAGCAGATCGTCGGTCGCCAGGCCAGAGGCACGCAGCACGGTGATCTCGGAGTGACGCGCCAGCGTCGACAGGGCATACAGGGCACCGATCAGGGTCGCTATCGGAATGAGTTCGTAAATCAGGCCCGGCATGCCGAGGGCGACGAAAATGGCGGCATGGAAAACGGTATAACCCGCCTTGCCGACGCTACGCAATTCGTCGATGAAATTGAAGAAGGCAAACAGCGCCAAGAAGGCGGCAAGCACCAGAAAGACTGCGGCAAGCGTTTCACGAATCAGGTAGCGCTGGTAGATATTGAGGCTAAACATCAGTGCCCCCAGCGCTGCCACGGCATGCGCACGACAATCCGTTTGTAGAAGAGGGCAAGCAGTGGCAGCAGCATCACCGCGTGGGCAGCCCAGACCCCCACCCAGAACGACATCTTGCCCTGCACGACCCATGCCTGGCTGACCGACAACAGGTTGTTGTAGATGGCGTAGATCAGGATGGCGATCAGCATGTTGGCGGAACGTCCGGCGCGCGGATTGACGTAGGAAAGCGGGATGGCTAGCAAGCTGAGGATCAGCGCCGAGACCGGCAAGCCGATACGCCACAGCAACTCGCCACGGGCGGTATTGCTATTTTCGAGTACCAACTGCGTGATCGGCATCCCCTTGGGCGCCGGCGCCGTGCTGGCCGGTTCGCCATCTTCCACCCGGGCCCGGTAGCGCTCGAATTCCATGACCTTGAAGGCCGGCGAGCCCGGCTCCACCTCATAACGCCGGCCGCTTTCCAGCACCACGAAACGGTCGCCGTTACCGGCAGTTTCCTGAAAACCGGAATCGGACATGATGACGCCCAGCTTGCCTTCCTGGTAAGAGGCGACAAACACATTGCCAACGTGCGAACCGTCGTCGCCTACGCCCTCGACGAAGAAAATCCGCTGCCCCTTCTTGACCTCGCGGAAGGCACCGGGCGAGACCTGGGACAACTCGCTGCGTGCCGACAGGCGTTCGCGATATTCCGCCGAACTGGAATTGGCCCACGGCGCCAGGAAACCGGAAACAATCGCAATCGCCAGGACAATCGGCAGGGCAAAACGCAGTACCGGCGCGATCCAACCGGTCAGCGGCAAGCCGGAGGAAAACCAGACCACCATTTCCGAATCCCGATAAACGCGGGACAAACTAAGCAGGATGGCCACGAACAGCGTCAGCGACAGCAGGATGGGCATGAAATTGAGTGCCGCGAAGCCGAGCAGCGACGCCACCGCTTCCGGCGCAATACGCCCGCCTGCTGCTTCCTTGAGCAGGCGAATCAGGTGGGTAGAGGTCAGAATGGCCAGCAGCGCAACGCTGATGCCGGCAGCTGCCTGGGCAAATTCGCGCCGGGCGGCGCGCTCGAATATCATGCTTTGACGAAACCGAAAAAATACGAGGATAATCCCTCGAATACTGATATTTCCTTGATCAGGAGCAGCTTGTGGAATTTAGCATAAAAAGCGGAAGCCCGGAAAAACAGCGTAGCGCCTGCGTGGTCGTCGGTGTTTTCGAATCGAGGAAACTGACACTTCCTGCCGAACTGCTTGACAACATTTCCGGCGGCTACATTTCGGACATCGTTCGCCGTGGCGACATGGAGGGCAAGGCTGGCACCACGCTGCTGCTGCACAACGTGCCCGCCACGCATTGCGACCGCATCCTGCTCGTCGGCCTGGGCAAGGAAAAAGAGTTCCGCGAGAAGGAATTCGCCAACTCCGTCCGCACCGCGGTCAAGGTCTTGAACGAAACCGGCGCCTTCGACGCCACCCTGTTCCTGACCGAACTGCCGGTGCGCAAGCACAGCATCACCTGGCGCGTTCGCCAGGCCGTCATTGCTGCGCTGGATGCCACCTACAAGTTCGATCACTTCAAGAGCAAGAAGGAAGAAATCCGCCGCCCGCTGCGCAAGCTGACCATCAGCGTCGAGCGCCGCAACGAACTGGCGCCGGCCGAAGAAGGCCTGCACCAGGGCCTGGCCATCGCCGAAGGCGTCGCCTTGACCAAGACCCTGGGCAACCTGCCGCCCAACGTCTGCCACCCGACCTACCTGGCGGAACAGGCACAGACCATAGCCAAGGCCTTCAAGCTTGACTGCGAAGTGCTCGAACGCGATGACATGGAAAAGCTCGGCATGCACTCGCTGCTCGCCGTTGCGCGCGGCTCGCACCAACCACCCAAGCTGATCGTTCTCAGCTACAAGGGCACCAAAGCCAGCGAGAAGCCGATCGTGCTGGTCGGCAAGGGGGTCACCTTCGACACCGGCGGCATTTCGCTGAAGCCGGGCGCCGAGATGGACGAGATGAAGTACGACATGTGCGGCGCCGCCAGCGTGCTCGGTACCATGCAGGCCGTTGCCCGCATGGCCCTGCCGATCAACCTGACCGTTATCGTGCCGGCCACCGAGAACATGCCGGGCGGCAACGCAACGCGTCCGGGCGACATCGTCACCTCGATGTCCGGCCAGACCATCGAAATCCTGAATACCGATGCCGAAGGTCGCCTGATCCTGTGCGACGCGCTGACCTACGCCGAACGCTTCGACCCGGATACGCTGATCGACGTCGCCACCCTGACCGGCGCCTGCGTCGTGGCGCTGGGCAATGTCGCCACCGGCCTGTTCGCCAACAAGGATGCCCTGGCGCGCGACCTGCAGGATGCCGGCGACGAGGCCAACGACCGTGCCTGGCACATGCCGCTGTGGGACGACTACCAGGAACTGCTGAAGAGCCCGTTTGCCGACATGGCCAACATCGGTGGACGCTGGGGTGGTGCCATTTCGGCTGCCTGCTTCCTGTCGCGCTTTACCAAGAAGTTCGACTGGGCACACCTCGACATTGCCGGCACTGCCTGGAAATCCGGCGCCGACAAGGGGGCTACCGGCCGGCCGGTGCCGCTGCTGACCCATTACCTGTTGCAGCGCGCAGGCAAGCTCAATTGACCCAGGTTTTCTTCTACCACGGTGCCAGCGACCGGCTCGCTGCCGCCTGTGCCTTGTTGAGCGGGGCCTACGCCAAGAAAAAGCCGATGCTGGTCTACGCACTGGAGCCCGAGGTCGCCAGCGGCCTCGACCGCATGCTGTGGACGCATTCGGCTCTCAGCTTCGTGCCACACTGCCGAGCCGACTCACCGCTGGCCGCCGAAACGCCCATCCTGATCACGGACAAGCTCGACACCATCGCCCAGGATGAACGCCTGATGAACCTGAGCCGCGAAATCCCGCCCGGTTTCTCGCGTTTCGAAAGCCTGATCGAAGTGGTCGGCCAGGATGAAGAAGACCGCAGTGCCGCGCGCGACCGCGTCAAATTCTACAAGGATCGCGGTTACGAAGTCCGTTACTTCGACCTCAGCAACCGCTAAGGAAACCCCGTGCCCAGCCCCATCCTCGCCCGTGCCGACGCCCTGATGCACCGCCAACGCCAGACGGACACGGGGTTCGACGACGTGCCGGTACTGACTGACGCCATCGACGACGATAACGACATTCCGGTTCTGCTCGAAGCGGTCGAGGAACACCATACCCCCTCCTCATCGGCCGAACTACCTGCGATACAGATCGACAGTACGCAGGAAACCGATGGCGAGGTCAGCATCGAATTGCCGTTGGCCGATATTCCACCGCTCGCCGCCCGCTCGCTTGATGCCGACCTGCGCGAGCAACTGGCAAGCGAGTTGGCACGGCGAGTCGAACAACGCCTGGCAACCGAACTGCCCCGCATCATCGAATCGACCCTGCGCGACTTCCTGGCCGAACAGGAAATGATCGCCGCATCCAGTACGCTGGACTGAGTCGGCGGCAAAGCCGGGGCGGCGCTCCGGTATAATTGCGGGTTTCCCCTTTTCCGAGAAGTCCATGGAACTCGCC
>CAZDRS010000132.1:0-6617 GCA_964507585.1 uncultured Dechloromonas sp. | reverse complement strand
TTAAGGTTAAAGGCGGGGAAAGCCGCTTGGCTAAGCTTAATCAGGTTCCATGCCAGCTTTTGCCCAACCATCCTCACAAACCGGAACAAAACGTAAAACTCTTTGTCATTCATGGGTTTCGGTCGCTTTGTCGGAAAACGTAAAAAAACGTAGCCACTTTAGAAGCCAAACGACATGACAATTTACGTCACCCCGAACCGACGCAATGCGGCAGGAATACTCCTCCTGCACTCAACAATCGATCTGCTGCGGCCGCAAAAATGTCTCGGCGTAGCGCCGGAACACCCCGCCCTGCACAAACACCGCGTACAAGTCGGCATCGATATGGCCGTTACGGCTGAAGCGTTCCAGGATATCCAGCGCCTGGGCCAGACCCATGCCTTCCTTGTACGGCCGATCCTTGGCCGTTAGCGCCTCGAAGATGTCGGCAATACCCATCATCCGTGCCTGCCAGCTCATTTCCTCGCGCTTCAGGCCACGCGGGTAGCCTTTGCCGTCCATGCGCTCGTGGTGACCGCCGGCGTATTCGGGCACGTTCTTGAGGTGCCGCGGCCAGGGTAGTTGTTCGAGCATGCGGATGGTGGCGACGATGTGGTGGTTGATTATGTCGCGCTCGGCAGTGGTAAGCGTGCCAGAGCGGATGGTCAAATTCTCGATTTCGTCGGAGCTCAGGAAGGCCTGCTCGACGCCATCCGCGCCCCGCCAGCGATAGCGCGCGGCGATTTGCCGAACCCGTTCAATCGCTGCATCGGGCATTTTTTCACAGCCGATGTTGGCCTGCCGCAGGTGTTCACGGTCACTGTCCAGTTGCCGGCAGAAGGCCTGGTATTCGTGCTCCGCCCGCTCGGCGCCCAGCCCCTCGGCGACACGGCGCCACTTGCGGACTTCGGCATCGCGGCGCACGACTTCCCAACGGGTGTCGATCAGTTCGATACGGTCGAACAGGGTCTGCAGTTTGGTGGCCTTGTCGACAATGTGCACCGGCGTGGTGACCTTGCCGCAATCGTGCAGCAGCGCGGCGATGCGCAGTTCGTAGCGATCCTTGTCGGTCAGCTTGAAGTTGGCCAGCGGCCCTTCGGTAGCGGCATCAGCGGCCTCGGCCAGCATCATGGTCAGTTCGGGAACGCGCTGACAGTGGCCGCCGGTGTAGGGGGATTTTTCGTCGATGGCCAGGTTGATCAATTTGACGAATGACTCGAACAGGGCTTCAAGCTGTTGCACTAGTTGCCGGTTGCTCAGGGCCACCGCCGCTTGCGAGGCCAAGGATTCGGCCAGCCGCTGGTCGGCGGCAGAAAAGCTGACCACCTGGCCAGAAGCCGGGTCGAGCGCGTTGATCAGTTGCAGCACGCCGATCACCTCGCCCTCGTGATTCTTCATCGGCACGGTCAGGAAGGATTGCGAACGATAGCCGGTACGCGCATCGAACTGGCGGGTGCCGGAAAAATCGAAGCCCTGCACGATGTAGGCATCTGCGATATTGACCGTGTTGCCGGTAATGGCGGCATAGGCCGCAACCATGCTGTCGTTGGGCGTGCCGTCCTCCCGATAGAGCGGCAAATTCGGGAACAGGCCAGAGGCGGACTGCGGGCTGGAGCCGCCGAATGCGACATGGAGCGAATCGGTGCGAACGATTTCGAAATGCAGGAAGCGCCGGTCTTCGGAGAGCAGGTAGAGCGTGCCGCCGTCGGCACGGGTAATCTGCTTGGCGGCGAGGACGATCTTTTCGAGCAACAGGCGGATATCGTGCTCGACGGAAAGGGCGCTACCGATATCGTTGAGCTGGTCGAGACGCTGAAAAACATCCTCCATTGCTGCGCGGAACTCGGCAGGCAACGAGTTTCCGACAACATGCCGATTCATGTCAGAACTCGAATAGCTGGTTGTTTTGCAGCATGGCCAGGTTGAAGTCGCCGAGGTTGCTTTCGACTTCCTGCATCGTCCGTTCGATCTCCCCCGGCTTCAGGTGGGTAATGAATACCGCGCAGGGTTTCTCCAGTCGCTGCAGTTCCTCCGCAAGCAGACGGGGGCACATGTGTTTGGACATTTCGGCCAGCTTGCACTCCTGATTGGAGAAAGCGCATTCGACCAGCAGGTAACGCAGGTTCTCGACGCGATTGACAGCTGCCCAGAAAGCCTCCGATGGCCCGGTATCGCCCGAGAAAACCAGGCTGGCGGCACCGGAATCGAGGCAATAGCCCACGGCGGGCACGGTGTGCGCCACCGGCAACGCCGTAATATGGCGCTCGCCCAGGCTGACAGTGGCACCGATATCGAGCGCCTCAAAGCGAACGAAGGGGTTTTCCGCATCCGGTAGCTTGGTGAAATCCGGCCAGATCGACCAGTTGAAGATATGTCGCTGCAGCGCCTCCAGCACCTCCGGAATGGCGTGAACGACCAATGGGCGAGCACGCCGGTCGGCAACGGCGTCGATCATCAGGGGCAGGGCAAGAATATGGTCGAGGTGGGCGTGCGTCAGAAAAACGTGGTCGATGGCCGCCAACTCGGCCACGGACAACTCGGCAACCCCGCTGCCAGCATCGATCAGGATGTCGTGATCAACCAGAAAGGACGTGGTGCGCAGATGCCGGCCACCAATGCCGCCACTGCAACCAAGGACGCGTAGCTTCATGCGCGGGGAACCTGTTATTGCCTGCCGTAACTCGTTTGTGTGGTGCGGCAGCCAAAACGGAGGCCACCGCGATCAACATCGAATTCTAGCCCTGGCTAGCCCCCCGGCACAGCGAAGAGCGTGAAATAACTCACGCTCCGCCTAACTTGATTACCCCTTGGGCAGAAGAAAGTCAGGCACGCAGGAAGAATTCCATCTTGATCCCGGCAATCTCGATCACGTCATGGTCGGCCAGCGGGTAGGCCTGGGCATCCAGACTCTTGCCGTTGACCGAGGGAAACTGGCGCCCCTCGACATGGGTGATGAAATAGCCATGCGGCCGCTTGGCAATGACGGCAACCTGCAATCCGGGCTTGCCCAGCGTGGTCAGGGTTTTGGTCAGTTCCAGTTCCTTGCCGGCGTTCGGCCCGTTGAGCAGCTGGATGGCAGCACCGGCCAAAGGTACCGGCGGCTTGGGTTGGGAAACGACGCCGACGCTGGAGCGTGTCATCGGATCGGGTTCGAGTTGCAGTTCGGACGGCATCTTGAGCTGACCGGTGCGGATCGCCGCGTTGCGCTCGAAATCGCTCGCTGCCGCTTCGGCCTGCAGGTCGGCCATGTATTTCAGCTTGTACTTGCCGAGTTCGACGATATCGTTGTTGCGCAGGAAATGCTTCTTGATCGGCTGGCCATTAACCAAGGTGCCGTTGGTGCTGTTGAGGTCTTCGAGGAAGGAATCGGCCAGGATGGTGACGACGACGGCGTGATCACCGGAAATGGCGAGGTTGTCGATCTGGATATCGTTATGCGGCTTGCGACCGATCGTCAGGCGCTCCTTGTTAAGCGGGATCTCCTTGAGAACCAGCCCATCCATCGACAGGATCAGTTTTGCCATCTCGTTTTCCTCGTCTTACTTCAATAGCTGTTGCAGACGCTGCCACCAGCCGCGGGGGGCTGCAAAATCGGCCAGCACCTTGATCAGAATAACCGACACATTATCGCGTCCGCCATAGTCATTGGCCATTTGCACCAAATGATCGGCCGCCAACTGCAGGCTGCCCTTGAGTGTATGCAAGGTGATGGCGATCTCTTCGTCATCGACCATGTCGTTCAGGCCATCGGAACACAACAGGATCACATCGCCCCGTTGCACCTCGAAATCATGGATTTCGACATCGACCGTCGGCGCGACGCCCAATGCCCGGGTCACCAGATTCCGGTTATCGGCGTAGCGCGCCTCTTCCGGCGAAATCATCCCGTTGTCGATCTGCTCCTGGAGCAGCGAATGGTCGCGGGTCAGCAACTCCAGGTTTTCATCGCGCAGCCGATAGAGGCGTGAATCGCCAACGTGGGCAACGCTCATCCGGTTGTCGTAAAGCCAGGCCAGTACCAGGGTCGTGCCCATCCCGGTATATTGCGACGAACTTTGCGCCGCATGAAAAATGGCGAAATTGGCTGCGCTGACTTCGTTCAGGATGTGGCGCTCGATAGTTGCAGCATCGTGCCCCTGAACATGATCCTGCAAGGATGACGAAGCGATCAGGCGCCCCAGATCGGCGGCCAGGCGGGTGGTTGCCATGCCGCTGGCAACCTCGCCGGCGTTGTAGCCGCCCATGCCATCGGCCAGGATAGCGAGGCCCAGGCGAGCATCGACGAAAAGTGCATCCTCGTTATGCGAGCGGATGACACCGGGATCGGTGCTCAGCGCAATTTCGAGGGCGTTTTCGGCAATCACGTCAGATGGCCTCGCCTGCCGCGTATCGGGCGCTCGCCGAGGACGAAACCGGCTTTTGCCAAGACCGGGATTGTTCGATTGCGCCGTGCGCAGTGCTGTTCATTGCCGTTTCCCTGAGACACGCCTAACAATCAATTTGCCGCGTGCAATTCCCTGCATTCTCAACTGTCGCAAGGCCAAGGTCAAACCGCCTCAGAATGGCAACGGCGTACCGAGCCCGCGCGCCTCGGCCGCGTGCAGCACACGCAGGGCCACCGCCAGATCCTGGATCGCCATGCCCTGCGATTCGAACAGCGTAATCTGGCCAGCCGATTCGCGCCCGGCACGACGCCCGACGATCACATCACCCAGTTCGAGCAATTGCCGCTCGTGCAGGCGCCCCTTCTCAAGCAGGGGAAAGAGGTCGCCAGCCTCGGCCAGCGCCGTTGGTACGGCATCGACGGCGATCACGTCGCACCGGCGCACGGCCGCTTCCGACAACTCCTGGCGAATCAGGGCGTTCGAGCCGGCTGCATTGATGTGCGTGCCCGGCTCCAGCCACTCGGCATCGAACAACGGCTGCGCCGCGGTCGTCACCGTGCCGACCACATCGCTGCCGCGCACCGTCTCCTCGGCGCTGGCGGCCGGCACGACGGCGACGCCGGTTTGCTCGCTCAGCCGCTGGCAGAAGGCCTGCAGCTTGTCGGCCTTGCGGCTGAAGACCTTGACCCGCTCCAGCGGCAAGGTGGCACAAATGGCCCGTACGTGGCCTTCAGCCTGCCAACCGGCGCCAAACACGCCGGCAACCGTGGAGTCCGGCCGCGCCAGCCAGCGCGAGGCGACGCCACTGGCAGCCCCGGTACGCATCATGCCCAGAAAATCAGCTGCCACGACAGCCCGCAACTGACCGCTGGCAGCATCGAACAGATGTACCAGGAAACGATTGCCGGAACGATTGCTGGTGTAGGCCTTGTAGCCGAGTACGCCCTGCATCGGCAAGGCGCCGTGCAGAATGTGCAGCGCCGTCTGCGGCAGTCGGCTGCGTGCCCGCGGCGTATCGGTCGCTTGCCCGAGGGCCAGGTCACTGTGCGCCGACTCGACGCCGTCGAGCACCATGTCCATGGTCAGCACTTGCCTGACGTCATCTTCCGAAAGATACAAGGCCATGGCGAACTCTCCTTAAACGATGGTCACATCCTGTTTCGCCAGCATGCGTTGCTCCAGCCAGCGGCCAACCGCAACGACCAGCACAGCCCCTACCGCCCCGGCCGCCTTGGCCGCCCAGGCCGGCAACGGGGGCAGAAGGCCGACTATACCCGGATCGGAAAAGATCATCTGGCCGGCCACATAGCCGAGCAGGCCGGCGCCGAACAATACGATGGACGGAAAGCGCTCCATCCAGTGCAGGATCAACTGGCTCGACCAGACGATAAGCGGAATGCTGACGGCCAACCCGAAAAGCAGCAAGAGCAGGCTGCCGTGCGCCGCGCCGGCAACGGCGATGACATTGTCCAGGCTCATCACGAAATCGGCGACGACGATGGTTTTCACCGCGCCCCACAGGTGCTCCGATGACTCGATATCGTGCCCGTCCTCGTCTTCGGGCAGCATCAGCTTGACGGCGATCCACACCAGCAACAGGCCACCGACGAACTTCAGCCAAGGCAGCCCCATGACCAGCGCAGCAAACACGGTGAGCACGACGCGCAGGCTGACCGCACCGGCCACGCCCCACAGGATGCCTTTCTTGCGCTGCTCGGGCGACAGGTTGCGGCAGGCCAGCGCAATCACCACGGCGTTGTCGCCGGAGAGCACGATGTCGATCAGGATGATCTGGCCGACGGCGATCCAGAAGGCGGCGGAAGAAAGGTCGAAATCCATGAAAACCAGGCAAATAAAAAGGCGGGCACCAGGCCCGCCTTTCGGGTTGAGCTAAGCTCGTATTTTACAGCATGGCCTTCAGCAGCTTGGCCATTTCAGACGGGTTACGGGTCACCTTGAAGCCGCACTCTTCCATGATGGCGAGCTTGGCATCGGCGGTATCGGCACCGCCGGAGATCAGGGCGCCAGCGTGGCCCATGCGCTTGCCGGCCGGAGCGGTCACACCCGCGATGAAGCCGACGATCGGCTTCTTCATGTTGGCCTTGCACCACTGGGCAGCTTCGGCTTCGTCCGGGCCGCCGATTTCGCCAATCATAATGACGGCGTCGGTATCCGGATCGTCGTTGAACATCTTCATAACGTCGATGTGCTTCAGACCGTTGATCGGGTCACCACCGATACCGACGGCGGAAG
>CAZDRS010000131.1:0-6623 GCA_964507585.1 uncultured Dechloromonas sp. | reverse complement strand
CATGTTCAGCCAGTTGCGCAGCCAGAAGGCGGAGCGGCGGCGCTCCTTGTCGGACAGGCCCGGCGTTTCGAAGAACATGTCTTCCAAGCGGTGCGTGAAGGCGATGTACCACTCCTTGACGATGTCCCAGGTGGCCGACTCTGTCCACACCGGGTCGGCGAAACGGACGTCGTCGGCATGCGGCTGGATGACGTCGGCCGACGCGATGCCGAGTGCCCGGCGCATGACGTGCGACTGCAGGGCAAGCAGGTCGCCGGACAGCGCGTTGGCGGCGCGCGCCAGTTCCTGCGGGTGCATCAGCCAGGCCATCTGGGCCGCCAGCATGGAGGTCGTCACGCCATACGGATCGATGGCCTTGCTGACTGCGCTGCCGAGCGTCTCCAGCGGGCTTTCACTGCGAATGTCGACGCCATTGTGTTTGCCGTTTCCATTGCCGGACATCACATACACCTCAGTTCACATGAGACTTGAGTATCTTACAGCGTGACGGACTCGCCAGGTTGCGGCCGATGCACATCCGGCCAGCCCAGTTGCTCGCCGATGGCCTGGGCGAAATTGGCCGAGGCCTCGGCTTCGCCATGTACGACGAAGGCCCTGCCGGGCGGTTTGTGGAAGCCGCGCAGCCAGTCGAGCAAGGCCTTCTGGTCGGCATGCGCCGACAGGCCGCCAACCGTGTAGATGCGAGCCCGCACCGGCACCGGCTGGCCGAAGATGGTGACCAGCCGCGCCCCATCGACCAGGCGCCGACCGAGCGTGCCGGCCGCCTGGAAGCCGGCGATCAGCACCGTACACTCGCTGCGCGGCAGGTTTTCGCGCAGGTGGTACTTGATGCGCCCGGCTTCGCACATGCCGCTGGCCGACAGGATGACCGCGCCGCTGCGAATCTCGTTGAGCGCCTTGGAACGCTCGACATCGGCCACGTACTCGATGCTCATGCGGTCGGGGTGCGCCTTCTGCCAGGCGATCAGGTCGCGGGTTTCCGGGTCGATCAGGTCGGGGTGGGCCAGCGTAATGCGCGTTGCCGCATTGGCCATCGGTGAATCGACATAGACCTTGAGCGGATAGAGGCGCTTGCGGCGCACCAGGCTAGCCAGCATGTAGAGGATTTCCTGCGTCCGCCCGACAGCAAAGGCCGGGATGATCAGGTTGCCCTTGGCCGCCTTGGTGCGCTCGAAGGCGGCGACGATTTCATCCTCGGTTTCAGCCAGCGAACGGTGCAGGCGGTCGCCATAAGTCGATTCGACCAGCAGCACATCGGCCTCCGCCGGCGCCGGCACGGGGTCGTAAAGCACCGCCCGGTCGGACATGCCGAGGTCGCCGGAGAATACCAGCCGGCGTGGCTTGCCTTCGCCGGTGACGGTGACCTCCAGCCAGGCCGAACCGAGGATGTGCCCGGCATCGTGAAACCGGACGCTGACCGTTTCCGCCGGCCGCAGAAGCTCGTCGTAACGCACCGGCTGCAACAGCTTGAGCGAAGCCAGGGCCTGGGCGACGGTATACAGCGGCGACGCGACACCGCGCTCGTCCTTGCCGCGCCGATGGCGATGGCGCAACTGCCACTCGGCTTCCTTCTCCTGGATATGGCCGCTATCCGGCAGCAGTACCTCGAGCAGATCGATGCTGGCCTGCGTGGTGTAGATCGGCCCACGGTAGCCCAGCATGGCCAGGCGCGGCAACAGGCCGGAATGGTCGATATGGGCGTGGGTAAGCAATACAAAGTCGATCTGCCGCACGTCGAAGCCGAAATTGAGCGCCCGCAGGTTCTTCTGGCGCGCCTCCGGCCCCCCCTGGAACATGCCGCAATCGACCAGGAAACGGACATCGCCCGTTTCCACCAAGGTACACGAACCGGTCACTTCGCCGGCAGCTCCCAGAAAGACAAGACGCATGTTTGTGTTCCTCCCGAGTTGGTTGTAGCATGAACCTCAAGAAGGCGGAATGCAACGCCAGATGGTCATTTCAGGAGGTTATGCATGTTCAAGCACATCTTCGTTCCGACCGACGGTTCGGAACTCTCCCGCGCCACCGTTCAACGCGCCGTGACCTTTGCCAAGGAGGCCGGTGCCCGGATTACGGCGTTTTTTGCCAAGCCGGAATACCCCATCGCCTATTTCGGCGAAGGGGCGCTGATCGACCCGACCACACCCGAGAAATTTGCCGAGCTGGCCGACCAGCAGGCAGCCGAATACCTCGGTGAGGTGCAGAAACTGTGTGCCGACGCCGGCGTCGACTGTGCGATCGTTTCGGCAACCAGCGACGTGCCTTACGAAGCGATTATCGAAGCCGCCGAAAAGTCGGGCTGCGACCTGATCTTCATGGCCTCGCACGGCCGGCGCGGGATTAGCGGTTTCCTGCTCGGCAGCGAAACCAACAAGGTGCTGACGCACTCGAAAGTGCCGGTTCTCGTTTATCGCTGAGACCGGCGGCCGGCGCTCAGCGCCGGCCTGTTCTTAACGGGCTGAGCAGTTGCTCTGGCCCGGCAGGATGCGACAAAGCACCTTGCCGCTGTCGGTATCGACGAAATCGATCTCATCCAGGTGAGCGACGAAGTAGCGCTTCTTCAGCGTGAAATCGACAGGACGGCCATAGGTAGCCTTCCAGAAGGTTGTGCTCTCGCTGATTACCGGCTCGATCAGGTGGGCCACTGCACGCATGCCGACGTGCCCGCTGGCTGACTTCGGCAAGCTGGCCGAGAAGCCGGCATCGTCATCGACCTTGCGGGCATAGAAGTCGTACAGGTTCTCGAAGGCCAGGAAGTAGTCGTAGCGCCAATTGACCTTCATCTGCTGCGGCGTGCCGATCTTGTCCTCATGCTCGTATTGACCGCGCTCGACGGCCACGGACTGCAGCGGCAGGAACTTGAAGCGGTAATAGTCCTCGACCTCGGGATTGGCCAGTGGCCGCCAACTCCAGCCTTCGGCCAACTGGTTGAAGGCCATGCGGTAGAGAACGGTGATCTGCTCGCCGGGTGCCTGGACGTCGAGCCCGCCGTCCGACAGGTCGACATCGACCTCGACGCGCTGGCCTACCTTGGCATGCAAACCATCGCCGGGCAACTCGGCCAGACGGACGTATTGCTTCTCCGCCGTCTCGGCCGCCTGGGCGGCGCCAAAAAAGGCGGCGACCGCAGTCGCCGTGAAGATATATCTGAGGAAAAACATGTCGACTTGGAACTATCCCGTGGATGAACAAGCCAGACGCATCTTCCGCTCATGTGCTCCGGTCGCCCATGATGCATATCAACAAATCCTGATGCGACTCAGATTTGCGTTTGCGTCACCGCCTTGCGGAAACGGATCAGCGCTACGGTGAAGAAACAGGCGCCGACGCCGGTCATCAACAGCAAGTCGCGCCAGATCACGTCGAGCCCGGCACCGCGGTACAGGATGCCCTGGGCGAGGCGTACGAAATAGGTGGTCGGCGCTGCCAGCATGATGTTCTGCACCATCGCCGGCATGCTTTCGCGCGGCGATACCCCGCCCGACAGCATCAGCAACGGGATGATGGAGAGGATGACGAGCAGCCCGAACTGCGGCATGGAGCGAGCCAGCGTGCCGAGGAAGATGCCGATCGACGCAGCAGCAAACAGGTAGCAGGCTGCAGCGGCCAGGAAGAGCGGTAGCGAACCGGCAATCGGCACGGCCAGCACGTGCTCGACCATGACGATCAGCGCGAAACTGACGCCGCACAGCACCGCCAGGCCGTTGGCCCAGATCTTGGCCATCATAATCTCGAAGGGAGTCAGCGGCATGACCAGCAGGTGCTCGATGGTGCCGTGCTCGCGCTCGCGGATGAAGGCGGCGCCGACCAGGATGATGGTCAGCATGGTGACGTTGTTGATCGCTTCCATGACCCCGCCGAACCAGTAGCCGATCAGGTTGGGGTTGAAGCGGACGCGAGGCGTCAGCTTGATCGGCATCGCACTGCTATCGCGCCGGCCGGTCAGGTATTCGTTGATTTCGCCGAGGGCGATGCTCTTGACGTACGTCGAGCCGATGAAGGCCTGGGTCATAATCGTCGCGTCGATATTGAGCTGCAGGTCGGGCACCTTGCCGGCCTCGACATCGCGCTGGAAGCGTGGCGGAATGACCAGCGTGAAGTTGTAGCGCCCCGAATCCATGCCGGCATCGAGATCCTTCAGCGCGATCAGTTGCGGCGGGCGGAAATACGGCGGATAGAAGGCATCGACCAGGCGCCGGGAAAGCGGCGACTGATCCTCGTCCACGATGGCGATCGGGGCATGGCGCAACTCCTGCGAGGCACCGGTCGCCGCCGTGTAGATGGCGCCGGAGAAGGCCCAGCAGATCAGCACCAGCAACACCTTGTCGGCCCACAGGCTTTTCAGCTCCTTGAGGCCGAGGCGATAGATATTGGCGAGCGTGCTCAAGGACATGTCAGCGCTCCTGCTTTTTCAGCAAGGCCACGGAGAGCGCCGTCAGCACCGGGATGAAACAGGCCAGCGCGACGAATTGCGGCACCAGGTCGGCAAGGCCCAGCGCCTTGGTGAACACACCGCGGCTGATGACCAGGAAGTAGCTGGCCGGGAAGCACTGGCCGATCCAGTAGGCCGGCCCTTCGAGTGCGCCGACCGGGGTGGTCAGGCCGGAGAAGGTGACGGTCGGCAGGATGGTCAGGATCGCCGTACCGAACAGAGCGGCGATCTGCGTGCGGGTAAAGGTGGACATCAGCAGGCCGATGCCGGTGGTTGCCACGACGTAAAGGACGGCACCGAGGCTAAGGGCGAACAGGCTGCCCTTGATCGGCACATGGAACATGATTTGCGACTGGATGACCAGCAGCACGAAGCTGATCAGCGACACGGCGATGTACGGCAACTGCTTGCCGAGCAGGAATTCCAGCCGGGTGACCGGCGTCACATAGAGGTTGGTGATCGAGCCGAGTTCCTTCTCGCGCACCACGCCGAGTGCCATCAGGATGGCCGGGATGAAGACGAGCAGGATGGGAATGACCGCCGGCACCATGGCGTAGATGCTTTTCACATCCTGGTTGTAGCGGAAGCGGGAGACGACGTTGGCCGGGTAGCCGATGGTCGTTCCGGTGTTTTCCTGGATCAGTTGCTGCACGTACTGCAAGTGCATGCCTTCGGCGTAGCCGCGCACCGTTTCGCCGCGATAGGGCATGGCGCCATCGACCCACAGGCCGACCTCCGGCCAGTGGCCGTGCCGCAGGTCGCGCCCGAAGCCGGCCGGGATGTCGACGGCCAGCGTCAGTTCGCCGGTCTTCATGCGCCGGTCGAGATCGCCGTCGTCGAGGATGGGCGACTGCTCGATGAAATAGCGCGAACCGGCGATGTTCTGGACGTAGGCCCGGCTTTCCGGCGACTGGTCGCGGTCGAGCGCCGCAAAGCGCAGCCCCTCGACATCGAGCGAGATGCCGAAGCCAAGCACGAACATCAGCAGCACCGAGCCGATCAGCGCGAAGGCCAGGCGGATCGGGTCGCGGCGCAACTCCAGCGCCTCGCGGTAAGCATAGCCAAGCAGGCGACGCAGGCTGAAGGCGGCGGAAGCCACGGGGTTGGGCTCGTTTTCGTCATGCCCCGGAGCAGCGGGTCGCATCTCCTCGCCCCCAGCGGATTCCCGTCCGGCCGGGAATGACGGGGTCGAGGAAGCCGCTTCCAGATAGCCGATGAACGCCGCCTCCAGCGTTGCCCCGCCGCGTGCCGCGCACAAGGCAGCCGGGGTGTCGCTGGCCAGTACCTTGCCGGCGTGCATCAGCGAAATGCGGTCGCAGCGTTCGGCCTCGTTCATAAAATGCGTCGAAATGAAGATGGTGACCCCCTGCCGGCGCGACAACTCGACCAGCAGTTCCCAGAACTGGTCGCGCGCCACCGGGTCGACGCCGGAAGTTGGTTCGTCGAGGATCAGCAGCTTCGGCTCATGCACCACGGCAACAGCCAGCGACAGGCGCTGGCGGATGCCAAGCGGCAGTTCGGCTGCAGCCTGGTCGGCATATTCCAGCAGGCCGAAGCGTGCCATCAGCTCGGCGATGCGCGGGCCACGCCGGGCATCCGGCAGGTGGAACAAGCGGGCATGCAGATCGAGGTTGGCTGCCACGCTCAACTCGCCGTAAAGCGAAAAGGACTGCGACATGTAGCCAACCTGCTTGCGCGTCGCCAGATCGTTGGCATTGACCGCCTTGCCGAACAGCCGGGCGGTGCCTTCGGTCGGCGGCAGCAGGCCGGTCAGCATTTTCATGGTCGTCGTCTTGCCGCAGCCGTTAGAGCCGAGGAAGCCGAAAATCTCGCCGGCTTCGATACGGAAACTGACGTGGTCGACCGCCGTGAAGTCGCCGAAGCGCTGCACCAGCCCCTCCGCTTCGATGGCCCAGGCATCGCCATCGCCCATACGCGGCGGGATGACCAGGGCGCGATGCGTCTGGCGCCGCGCTTCGGGCAGCAACTGGATGAAGGCGCCGTCCAGCGTTGCCTGCCCGGTCTGCGCTCGCAGCTCGGCCGGCGTACCGGTGCCGATCACCTTGCCGTCGTCCATCGCCACCAGCCAGTCGAAGCGCTCGGCCTCCTCCATGTAGGCAGTGGCGACCAGCACGCTCATGCCCGGCCGGCGGGCGCGGATGCTGTCGATCAGCTCCCAGAACTGGCGGCG
>CAZDRS010000130.1:0-6652 GCA_964507585.1 uncultured Dechloromonas sp. | reverse complement strand
ATCATCCTGACCAGCAACGTCGGCTCCAGCCAGATCATGCAAGCCTGCCTGAACAAGCCGGCCGATGAAGTGCCGGCTGCCGACGATCTGGCCGACAGCCTGCGTCCGGTGCTGTTCAAGTCGTTCAAGCCGGCTTTTCTCGGACGCATGAAGGTTGTGCCGTATTACCCGATTTCCGACGACGTGCTGGTCAGCATTATCGAACTCAAGCTCGGCCGTATCCGTGACCGTATTGCCGCCAACCACAAGGCGGAATTTGCCTGGGACGACAAGCTGGTCGAAGCCGTCCTCGCCCGCTGTACGGAAGTCGACTCCGGGGCGCGCAATGTCGACCACATCCTCAACGGCACGCTGCTGCCTGAAATCGCCGAAACCGTGCTGGCTCGTATGGCCGACGGTGTGGCCATCGAGCGCATCAAGATTACCGCCGGCAAGACCGGCGAATTCAAATACACCATCAAGTAAGGCAACCGGGGAGCAAGGGATATGTTCAATCTGAGCTACGCCAATTTTGCCAATGCCTACCGCCGCTATGGCGCAACCGACCGTCAGGCACTGGCCGCCGAACTCGGCTGGGCGGAAGCATCCCGTTTCGCCAACGGCGCCCTGGTCACCAGCCTGGCTTTGCTTTCGCTTGGCATCTCCTTGGCCGGATCGCAAGTCATCCCAGCCGGGCCACTGGCTGGCGGGCGTGTATTCAAGGGGGCAAACCACCTGGCCGATTGGCTGAGCGAACGCTTTGCCGAGCCGGAAATCATCACGCTGGATCGAGGTCTCGGCGATGTAGCCTACCAACTGTTCGGCCGGCGCGGCATTGTCGCCTTCATGCAGGGCAACGGCCCGAGCGGTGGGCTGGTCGGCCTGCTCGACGGGCGCAATGCGCAAACCTTGTGCTGTGCGGCAGAAAGCCGTCATCCGCTGGAAGTTCGCTTCTGGGAACTTCACTAAACCGTCTCGGCCTACCTCCATTACGGCAGACAAGACCATGAACACCTTGCTCGACATGCTCACCGGCGGTGCCGGTTGGCGCCAGACCGATCGCCTGCTCAAACTCACCACGCCGGCCGGGCCGGATACCTTGCTGGCCGAGAGCGCCTGTATCGACGAAGCCCTCGGCCCGGTTAGCGAACATGCCGGTTATCGCATTCGCCTCACCGCCCTTAGCGCCAACGCCGAACTCAGCCTGACCGATCTTCTCGGCCAACCGGTTCGCCTCGACCTGCAAACCGCGGCCTCACGCAGCCTCTGCCGGCCGTTTCATGGCCACATTACGCAAATCACCCGGGAAGGTGCCAACGGCGGCTTTGCCCGCTATGCGCTGACCATCGAGCCCTGGCTTGCCTTTCTTGGCCACAACCAGGACAACTACCTGTTTCAGGACAAGACCGTCGTCGAGATCATCGATGAGCTCCTTGGCGACTGGAAAGGGCAGGGCAAGCTGCTTCCCGAATGGCAATGGCGCCTCGCCGATCCTGCCGTCTACCCCAGGCGCGGCATGACCGTCCAATACCGCGAAAGCGACCTTGCCTTCCTTAAACGTTTGCTCGCCGAAGAGGGCCTGTTCTGCTGGTTCGAGCACCAGACCGATGCCGCTGAAACGCTTGGCAAGCACACCCTGGTCATCGCCGACAGCAATCGTGCCTTCACCGCCAACCTCCAGCCCCGCATCCGCTTTACCCAGGCCGGCGCCACACTTGGCGAGGACAGCCTCGATCAATGGCATGGCCTGCGCCGTATCGATACTACCGATAGCCATGCCAGCAGCTGGGACTACCGTAGCCTCTCCAATCGGCCACAAAGCGCGCTCAGCGCCATCGACAGTGGCCGCATACCCAAAACTGCCGCCTGGCACGACCCCGGCCAATATGCCTGGCAGAGCACTGCACACGGCGAGCGCATGCTCGGCAACCAGCGCCAGGCCATCGACGCCCGCCTCAAGCAATACACTGGCCAAGGCACCGTCCGCAGCGCAGCGCCAGGCACTACCTTCACCCTGGCCGACCATCCGGAGCATGACTGCGACACGCTCGAACAGCGCCAATTTCTCATTACCGCCGTCCGCCACGAGGCGAGGAACAACTTGCGAACAGAGGAAGGGGAAAAAGGAGAGGGTGTCGACTTCTACCGCAACACCCTGACTGCCATTCGCGCAGGCATTTCCTGGAAACCCCTGATGGCCGACGCCCACGGGCGCCACATTCACCCCCGGCCCACCGCCAGCGGCACCCTGACCGCCATTGTCGTCGGAAACGGCAGCCCTACGCACACCGACCGCGACCACCGGATCCGTGTCCAATTCCCCTGGCAACGCGGTAGCAACGCAGGGGCTCGGCAAGACCATCCCACCGGATCGGATAATGCCCCGGCCAACCCGAGCCTCGGCGTCTGGTTGCGCGTGATGGCTCCGGTCGCCGGTGGCAACTGGGGCGGGCACCTCATTCCGCGCCCCGGCCAGGAAGTCCTCGTCGCCTTCCAGAACGGCAACATCGACCGGCCCATCGTCATCGGTGCGACCTACAACGGCAGCGGCCAGACCGATGCCCAAGGCAACCGGATCGGCAGCGGCACCCAACAGGCCAGCGCCAACGCGCCAGCCTTCTTCGCAGGGAGGCAAGCCGAGCAACACACCCACCAAGCCAGTCTTTCCGGCCTCAAGACCCAGCAATTGTCCACCAGCCAAAGCGGACAGGGCGGCTACAACCAGTTGCTCTTCGATGACACGCCCGGCCAGGCACGCATCGAACTCGGCACAACCCAATACCAAAGCCAGCTCCAGCTCGGCCACCTCAAGCAACAAAGCGACAACGCCCGGCAAGCGGATCGCGGCCACGGCGCCGAACTGCAGACCCGGGCCAGCCTCGCCCTACGCGCCGGTAACGGCCTGCTGCTCAGCACCGATGCCCGGCCCAACGCCAGCAGTACCCACCTTGACAGCCGGGAGGCTATTGCACAAACACAGGAGGCCAAGAACCTCACGCAAAGCCTGGCCGAAGTCGCTACCAAACAGAACGCCGTCCTCAAGGGCGATCCTGCCGCAGATCGGCTTCCCGCCATCGAGAGCTTCAAACAAGCGGAAACAGTCCTGAGTGCCACCGCTAACCAGGGCAGCAGTGGGCAGGGCAGTGGGGAGGGAATAAAGGCAACCCTGGGCGGAGCCGGTACCGTTCCCGCCTGGTCAGAACCCCGTTTGCAACTCAATGCCCCGGCCGGTATCGCCCAGCTTACCCCGCAAAACCACATCCTGACCGCCGGCAAGAATCTCGCCATTGCCAGCGGACAAGACACCAACCTGATCGCCCAAGGCAACCACAGCCTCGTCGTCAAAGGTGGCATCGCCCTCTACACCTTTGGCAAGGCCAAGGATAAAAACAAACCCAACCAGGAAACCGGCATCCACCTGCATGCCGCCAGCGGTACGGTCAGCCTGCAAAGCCAGAGCGGCAAAACGACAGCGGCTGCCGACAGGAAAGTGACCTTTGCCAGTACCACCGGCAACTTCTCCGCCAGTGCCAAACAAAAAATCCTCGCCACCGCCCAAGGGGCTTACCTGAAGATCGAAGGCGGCAACATCGAACTGCACGCACCCAACAAGGTGGAGTTCAAGGCGAGTCAGAAGCGTTGGACAGGGCCGAAGAGTGCGTCTGCTGGGGATATTCGCTTCCCTAGCGGCGACTACGAGTTGCCACAAATCGAACCGAAAACTCGTAGTTTCCAGTGGCAATTGCATTCAGGTTTCGATGGTCGGCAACAGGGCAGCGTACCGTATCAAATGGTTTCCAACGGAAAAACGCTTGTTGAGGGGCGAACCAATGCCTTGGGTCAGACGGAACGCTACGAACAGGAAGGACATTACCAGCCCGTCGAGGTCTGGTTCGGTGAGTCCGGTTGGTCTGTTCATCCCGAGTCAAGTGATAGCGCTATGCCGTTTCCCATGGATGAACAGCGCTATGGTGACGACGACGATTTTGAGAGCCTTTGAACATGACATCTGAAATATATACCGTTCGACAGGGCGATACACTCGGCAAAATAGCCGCCCGGCACGGCGTAAGCGTTGACGAGATCGTCCAGGACAATCGTATCGGGAATCGCAACAAAATTTCCGCCGGGCAACGTCTGAATATTCCCAAAAAGAAAGAGAAAACGGCACAGATCAGCCACGCCAAAGAGGACTGGTCGGAGACGGTAATGCGATTTGTCGACAGCATTGGCCGTCCGATTGTCGGCTTGGCGGTTCGACTAGTGGCTGCCGGCAAAGAACTGAGGGGCACAACGGACGCCAGCGGCTGCATTGCACCGGTGCGCTGCAACAACACCAACGAAACCATTGAGATTCATGTCGAAAAAACACCCACGCGCGGAGGCGGAGAGAAAAAGATCGCAAGCTATGTGCCTCGACGCGGGCAACAAAAGGTTCTGGTACAAAGCGGCATGCATGTCGAGAAAAGCGCTCTGAGAGCGCATGAGGGAAGCCCGGAACGCCCTCCTCGCAAGCTTCCCCCAAGGCCTGCAGAACCAATTGAGACAAGGACTTCAGGTGGCAATCCGCTTGCCTGCTCGGTTGGCTGAGAATGTCCAAACGAAGATGACTTGAGGTTGGGGGCCAACAACGTCTACCGGGAATGGGTCAAATTGGCCGCCCTGCGTGCCGGGCTGATTCCTCAGGCAGTTGCCGCGGTGATGAATGCGGAAGCAGTCAAAGTTAAGAAAACGGGCCAATGGAAAGAAGACTCAAAATCGCCCGGAAGCTCAGCCACGGGTATGACGCAGTTTCTCGACGGTAGTTGGGTTGCCGAAGCGGTTCGTTCCGGCACCTACCTGAATAGTAAGGCCCGCAAGGAAGGCTGGCTCAAGCAGGACGAGAAAGGTGTGTGGAACTTCGTAAAAGGCGATGGAACACTCATTCCGGGCCCCGACCTTGACCGAAAGCTGATGAAACTGTTTACCGGGAAACGCGTCGCATCGGATAAGAACCTTCAAAAGCTCGTCGACCTACGTTACGAAGCTGAGTTCGCTATCATGGCGGCGATGGACTATGCCAAGGTCAATCTCGGTAGCCTCGGTGCCAAGGGCTATGCCATTAACGATCTGAATGACACCGAAAAGGCTCGAATTATGTACCTTTGCCACCACCTTGGGCTAACCGATGCCATCCACTTCATTCAGGACGATATCCCGGAAGAAGATGTCTTCGTGAAGGGTAAAGATGGTAAGAAACGGCTTAAACAGAATGGTGCAAAGAAGCTGCTGACGGCTCAACTGGGGGAGAGTCGGGCACTAAAAGAATTCGTTAAGCCCAACGGCGATAGCTGGGTTGATGGCCATCGTTTTTGGCTAGAAGATTTTATGAGCCGTCACATCAAACCAAGCGTTTTCGCGTGTTCTGGGAACAAGCAGCGCCAGTTTGACAAAGATGAACAGCGTGGCGCACTCCTAAAAATCACAGAGACACTTAAAAAATGAAAAGATGGATTTCACTTCTTGCGTTCTTTTTTACACTGACTAGCGCTTTCGCCGTTATCCAGACGCCAGCAGGTCAAGTCAATATTAGAAACGGTAGCATCGTCATCAACGGTGAGAGGCTCTACGTAACACTGCAATATGACGGGAAGCCACTTGCGCTGCATAACGAGCATATACTTTCAAGCGCCGGTAAAAACCCTGGCTTGTTCTTAAGCATCTATTGGGATGCCGATGCGACAAGCGAAGCTCCTGGGACAAAACGTATCATCATCATTGATGCAACCGGGAAGGAGGTTCGCCGTTCCAACGTGCTGGATACCGGTGTCGACTTCTCTTGGAGTGATAACAACTACGTCATCTTTGAAGGTAACACCATGTACTTCGGCATCTACAGCCGGCTCTGCAAGGAAAATAGCTGCCGCACCATGACTGTTCCCCATCGCATGCAGTTCATCTACCGTGACGGCAAGCTTGAAGAGAACAAGGGGGCGTGGCGTGGCCCTGCCAAGCCGGAGATTTACATCGAACCTACGGGTAAAGATCCTTGTTTCAACGTCAATGGCGTGGAGGCCTGCCGTGAGGAGCAGGAGCGTGAGAAGGCTGCGATGCAAGCAAAGCAGAAACGGAAAGCCTCGGTGCCAGTAATAAACAGGTAGCCAGCTTTCTACATTGAAATAGCTTCTCGAACGGCCCAATTCGCTGCCGTATCGGAATTAGTTCCCGACAATGAGTCGGGAACTATGACAGGAACTTGGTGTGTTGTTCCTCGTTGTTGCTCGGTCAAAAACCAGAGGGTTTGACTTCTACAACAATGCTTGGCCCTGGGCGTGACGGAAATGGCAACCCGCTGGCTGTGATTACCCAAAAAGCAGTTGACTGGTGGAATAACCAGGGCAGCAGTGAGGAGGGAATAAAGACAACCCTGGGCGGGGTCGGTACCCACGCAGCGGATTCGCGCCTTCCTGCGCAGCATTCGCGAATTTGAGTGTCAGGGCGAAAAGGGTGACAGCAAGTGCTACCAGATGTTGAATGTGTCACTGCCTTCAGGTGATCGCTGTTTCTCCAGCTACAAAACGCATCCTTGGAGCGGGAAAGGTAAGCCGGCCAAGGGGTCGACGGCAGCCGGGGCGTACCAGATTCTCGTGGGAACATGGCAGGAAATTTTCGACAAGGGCTTGATCGAGCTTAA
>CAZDRS010000129.1:0-6658 GCA_964507585.1 uncultured Dechloromonas sp. | reverse complement strand
CCTCGGCACCGTCGGCGCCTGGCTGTCGGCGAAGAAGGTGAAGATGACCGACATGCCCCAGATGGTGGCCATCTATAACGGCATGGGTGGCGGCGCCGCGGCCGCCATCGCCGCCGTGGAACTGGCCCGGGGCGAGGCCCACGGCCTGGTGACCGTGACCGTGGCGGTGATCGGCGCCCTCATCGGCGCCGTCTCCTTCACCGGCTCCTGCGTCGCCTTCGCCAAGCTCCAGGGCCTGCTGAAAAAAGCCTACCGGCTGCCCGCCCAGAACGTCGTCAACGTGCTGCTGGCCTTGCTGGTGGTGGGCCTGGGCGCCGCCCTGGTGCTGGCCGAAAACGCCGGCCCCGGGCTGATCCTGGCCTTCTTCGCCCTGGCCCTGCTGCTGGGCCTGGTGGTAACCCTGCCCATCGGCGGTGCCGACATGCCGGTCGTCATCTCGCTATTCAACGCCTTCACCGGCCTGGCCGTGGGTTTCGAGGGCTACGTGCTGGGTAACCCGGCGCTGATCATCGCCGGCATCGTGGTCGGCGCCGCCGGCACGCTGCTCACCCAGTTGATGGCCAAGGCGATGAACCGGCCGCTCTCCAACATCCTGTTCACGCCGATGGTGGCCTCCGGTGGTGGCGAAGCCATCAGCGGCACGATGAAGGAAGTCGGCGCCATCGATGCAGCCGCGATGATGCGCTATGCCAGTAAGGTCATCATCGTGCCGGGTTACGGCATGGCGGTGGCGCACGCCCAGCACAAGGTGTGGGAAATGTCGGCACTGCTCGAAGAAGCCGGCGTCGAGGTCAAGTTCGCCATCCACCCGGTGGCCGGGCGGATGCCGGGCCACATGAACGTGCTGCTGGCCGAAGCCGGCGTGCCCTACGACAAGATCTTCGACCTGGAGGAAATCAACGGCGAGTTCGGCCAGGCCGACGTGGCGCTGGTCATCGGCGCCAACGACGTGGTCAATCCGAGCGCGCGCACCGACAAGTCCAGCCCGATCTACGGCATGCCCATCCTCGATGCCGACAAGGCGCAGAACGTCATCGTCATCAAGCGCGGCAAGGGCACCGGCTACTCCGGCGTGGAGAACGCCCTGTTCTACACCGACAACTGCCGCATGCTCTATGGCGATGCCCAGCCGATGGCCGGCGAGATCATCCAGCACCTGAAGAGCATGGGCTAAAGCCCACTGTCATATTCGACAAATATATTAAAGCCAGTACAATGCGGGGGTTTAAGTCACACGAACCCCCGCATGAAACGCATCGATGACCTACTGATCTGGTCGACCGTAGTTGCCTGCCTCGCACTTTGGTTGTGGTCGTTTGCGATGGGGCCGGTCACCTCCCATGCCTTCCTGGCGGTAGCCGCACTACCGCTCACCGCCGCACTGTTCTCGGTGCGCGAACGCCAGCGCTGGAAATCCCGCCAGATTGACTACGTCAACAACCTCAACACCGTCATGTCGGAATACCAGGTTCTCTCCGACGAAGCGATGGCCCACGCCCAAATCCAGTTTTCTTCGCTGGAAACAGAAATGCAGGAAGCCCAGGAGGTCATCCGGGCTTCCGTCAATCGGATTTCCGGCAGCCTGACCGGGCTGGAGTCGCAGTCTTCCAACCAGCGCCAGGTACTCGCCTCGCTGATCGAGCAAATGCTGCAAATGACGGAAGCCGACAGCACCAGCGACCGCGAACAGATCAGCCTGCAGCGTTTCTTCGACGAAACCAACATGCTGATTGCCGAATTCGTCGCCAAGATGGCGCAACTGCAATCGACCAGCCAGGGCATCGCCAGCAGCTTCGATGAAATGCAAAGCCAGGTCGCGCGGATCACCGGTTCGCTCAACGACATTGCCGGCATCACCAAGCAGACCGACCTGCTCGCCCTCAATGCCGCCATCGAAGCAGCCCGGGCAGGCGAGGCCGGCCGTGGTTTTGCCGTGGTTGCCGACGAGGTGCGCAACCTGGCGGCGCGCACCGGCGAATTCAACGTCGAGATCCGCAACGGCCTGAACGATATTCTCACCTCGCTGCAAACCGTCGGTCATCGTGTTTCCGATGCGGTCAACATCGACATGAGCCTCGCCGAAAAGTCGCGCACCACCCTGCATGACCTGGGCAGCGAACTGCTCGAATTGACCAGCCAGGCCCGCGAGCACTCCCGCCACATCACCGCCGTCACCGAGCAGATGCACAGCCTGACCCAGGAAGGCGTGATGGCCATGCAGTTCGAGGACATCGTCACGCAGATGATGGATCGCATCAGCAAGCGCGCCAACAATGTCGGCGAATACATGAACGCCTTCCTGGCGCTCCATCACGACAACGAAGCGGATGGCCTGCAGCGCTTCAGCAAGCGCAGCCAGAAACTCGTCCAACTGCTCGTCAATTCGCACGTCAAGAGCGACGCCATTCAAACCAGCAATTCGGCCAGCAACGCCAAATCGAGCAGCGACGGGGAAATCGAGCTGTTCTGATGGCTTGCCGACCACCGCCCTAGCCATCCTGCCCAAGCCGACATGGAATTGAGCAAGCTGATCGAAACCCTGGGCGAGAACGCCACCGTCACGCTGGCCGGCCTGTTCATCGGCACCCTGTTCGGCCTGTTCGCCCAGCGCTCGCGCTTCTGCCTGCGCTCGGCTGTCGTCGAATTCTGGAATCGCCAGGGCACGGCCAAACTTGCCATCTGGCTGTGCGCCTTTTCCGCCGCACTGATCGCCACCCAACTCTTCATCATCCTTGGCTGGCTCGATGTCTCGCAGGCACGCCAACTCGCTGCCACCGGCAGTCTCTCCGGCGCCCTGGGCGGCGGCCTGCTGTTCGGCATCGGCATGATCCTCGCTCGCGGCTGTTCGTCGCGCATGCTCGTCCTGGCCGCCAACGGCAACCTGCGCGCCCTGCTCACCGGGCTGATCTTCGCTGTCACCGCCCAAGCCTCGCTGAACGGCTCGCTGTCGCCGTTGCGCCAATGGCTGTCCAGCTTGTGGATCATCCAGGGCGGCGCCAGCCGCGACCTGCTGGCCACCGCCCATGTCGGACACCTCGGCGGCCTGCTGTTCGGTCTAGCCTGGCTCGCGGCCGCCCTCCACTTCACTCGCCGCAGCCGCCTGCGTCACCACGAATGGCTGGGCGGCATCGGCGTCGGCCTGATGATTGCCATCGCCTGGATGACCACCTTCAAGATCGGCAGCGAAGCCTTCGATACCATCGTGCCGGTGCAAAGCCTGAGCTTCACCGGCCCCTCGGCCGACATGCTGATGCTGGTGCTGTCGCCCCCGGGGCAGCCATGGGATTTCGACATCGGCCTGGTGCCGGGCGTCGTGCTCGGCTCCTTCATCGCCGCGCTGTGGGGCCGCGAACTAAAGCTGGAAGGCTTCAAGGATGGCCACAGCATGCGCCGCTACATCGCCGGGGCCATCTGCATGGGCTTCGGCGGCATGCTGGCAGGCGGTTGTGCCGTCGGAGCCGGGGTTTCAGGCGCCGCCATCTTCGCGCTGACAGCCTGGATCTCGCTGATCGGCATGTGGCTGGGCGCCGGCCTGACCGACCGGCTGATCGACCGCCCCCGGCCTGGTCACCCGGCGGCGAACGAAACGCTCGGCACGCCGGCCCCGCAACCCTGATCACATGCCGCGCAAGTACTCCGCGACGGCCCGCGCCTCGTCGATGGACAAGCGCTTGGCGATGTCCTGCATTTGCGCATTGTCATTGGTGCGCTTGCGCTCCTCGAACAGGTTCAACTGGGTTTCGATATACAGCGTGTGCTGCCCGGCAATGCGCGGCAGGACATCCGAACCCGCACCCTTCTCGCCATGGCATTCGCGGCATGGCGGCAGTCCGCTTGCCGGGTTGCCCTGCGTGTAGAGCTTTTCACCCACCGCCCGCATGTCGCCATAGGCCGACTTGCCCTGCGACGGCTGCTGCCGGCTGAAAAAATGGGCGGCGGCGCGCATATCGTCATCGTCCATATCAGCAACGATCTTGCGCATGTCCGTGCTATCCCGCTCACCAGACTTGAAGTTGCGCAATTGCTTGAGCAGATAAGCCTCATTTTGCCCCGCCAGCTTGGGATACAAGGGACTGGAACTATCACCGGTCGCGCCGTGGCAGAGGAAGCACTTGCCCATCACCATGTCCTCGCCGCGCTGCATCAGAGCCACATCCTCGACTGCCTGGGCACTGGCAACACCGGCCAGCAAGGCGACAGCCGCAACGGTACGCCGCATCACGACTTGCCCGTGCTGCCGAAGCCGCCCTCACCGCGATGGCTGGCATCGAAATCGTCGACGATATTGAAGCCGACCTGCAGCACCGGCACGATGACCAGTTGCGCAATGCGATCGAGCGGATTGATGGTGAAGCCGACCTGGCCGCGGTTCCACACGGAAACCATCAGCTCGCCCTGGTAATCGCTGTCGATCAGGCCGACCAGGTTGCCGAGCACGATGCCGTGCTTGTGGCCCAACCCGGAGCGCGGCAGGATCATGGCCGCCAGGCCCGGATCGGCCAAGTGAATCGCCATGCCGGTCGGCACCAGGATCGTCTGCCCCGGCTCGACATGCAGCGGCGCCTCGACACAGGCGCGCAGGTCAAGCCCGGCCGAACCCGGGGTGGCATAGTGCGGCGGGCTTTCGCGCAGGCGGTTGTCGAGAATCTTGACGTCGATCTGGTGCATCAGTGTTTTCCTGTCATCAATTGAGCAATGTGCTCGACCAACTGGCGGGCAAGCACGGATTTGGGAGCCGGTGCCAGCGGATGCGTTCCCGCATCGTCGAACAGCACCAGCCGGTTGTCATCGCCGCCAAAGCCGTCCTGGATCAGGTTGCCGGCGATGAGCGGAATGTTCTTCTTGCGCCGCTTGGCCTGGGCATAGGCTTCCAGATTCTGGCTTTCGGCGGCAAAACCGACGCAGAACGGGCCATTGCCCAAGGCGGCGACCTCGGCCAGGATGTCCGGATTCTCGACCAGTTCGATGGGCGGAATACCGCCGTTGTCCTTCTTCAGCTTGTGTTCGGCCGCATTGGCTACCCGGTAATCGGCCACTGCTGCCACGCCGATGAAGACATCGGAAGCCGCGGCCCGCGCCATCACCGCGGCGTGCATGTCGAGCGCGCTCTTCACGTTAATGCGGGTAACCCCCTGCGGCGCCGGCAAACCAACCGGCCCCGACACCAGCGTCACCTCGGCCCCGGCCTGTTGCGCCGCCCTTGCCACGGCATAGCCCATGCGACCGGAAGACAGATTGGTAATGCCGCGCACCGGGTCGATGGCCTCGAAGGTGGGCCCCGCCGTCATCAGCAGCTTGCGGCCGGCCAACACCTTGGGGGCGAAGAAGGCAATCACCGCCTCGACGATCTCCTCAGGTTCCAGCATGCGGCCGGCACCGACCTCGCCACAGGCCTGCTCGCCGCTGGCCGGGCCAAGCAGTTGCACACCATCGGCTTGCAACTGCACCACGTTGCGCTGCGTTGCCGGGTTTTCCCACATCTGGCGGTTCATCGCCGGCGCCACCAGCAACGGGCAATCGCGGGCCAGCACCATGGTGGCCAGCAGATCGTCGGCCATGCCATGCGCGATGCGGGCCAGGAAATCCGCCGAAGCAGGTGCCACGACAATCAAATCGGCCTGCCGGCTGAGATCGATATGCGCCATGGCATTCGGCATGCGTGCATCCCACTGGTCGAGATAGACCGGCTTGCCGGACAAGGCCTGGAAGGTCGTCGCCGTCACGAAATGCGTCGCCCCCTCGGTCATCGCCACCTGCACATCGGCGCCCTGCTTGCCGAGCAGACGAACCAGTTCAGCTGCCTTGTAGGCGGCAATGCCGCCGGTCACGCCGAGAACGATGCGCTTTCCCTGTAATTCCATTGTCTTAAAGGTAGAATTCGATTCCGCACATTCTATCTACCCTTGGCACGAAAATGGCGATCACCGACTGGCCGGAAGGCGAACGACCGCGCGAACGACTGCTGGCCCACGGCCCCGCCGCCCTCTCCGATGCGGAATTGCTGGCCATCTATTTACGTGTCGGCGTCCGCGGCAAAAGTGCCGTTGATCTCGCCCGCGACCTGCTCAACCGCTTCGACGGCAAGCTCGGCGTGCTGGTTGAAGCCTCCCTGGGCCAACTGGCCAGCGTCTCCGGCATCGGCATGGCCAAGGCGGCGCAACTGAAAGCCAGCTTCGAACTGGCCCGCCGCGCCCTGACCCAGGAAATGTCCAGCCGCGACAATTTCACCTCACCGGGCAAGGTACGCGACTGGCTGCGCCTCCAACTCGCGCATCGGCCGCAGGAGATTTTCATGGCCCTCTGGCTGGATGCGCAAAACCACCTGCTGAAAGCCGAAGAACTGTTCACCGGCAGCCTGACGCAAACTTCCGTCTATCCGCGCGAGGTGGTCAAAGCCGCGCTCACCCACAATGCAGCCGCCGTCATCCTGGCGCACAACCACCCGAGCGGCCTGGCCGAACCCTCGCGTGCCGACGAAATGCTGACCCGTTCGCTAAAAGAGGCACTGGCCCTGGTCGACGTGAAAGTCCTCGATCATTTCATCGTCGCCGGCAACGCAACGCCGCTCTCCTTTGCTGAGCGCGGGCTACTATAAAAGTCCACAAACCCCTTGATCCCATTCAGGACTTTTGGTTATACTCCCGGGCTTTCTTCTAGC
>CAZDRS010000128.1:0-6674 GCA_964507585.1 uncultured Dechloromonas sp. | reverse complement strand
TGCCGACGAGGTCGGCGCCGACGTCGGCGCCCTTGGTGAAGATGCCGCCGCCGAGACGGGCAAAGATGGAAATCAGCGAGGAACCAAAGGCCAGGCCGACCAGCGGCTCGATGATATGGTGCAGGTCGGAACCGCCCACCGCCGACTTCAGGAAGGCAAAGTAACCCGCCACGCCGGCCAAGCCGAGGCCGACGACCAGCATGCCGGTAATCGCGCCGCCCTTGAAGGCCACGGCCAGCGCCGGGGCGATGCCGCCACGCGCCGCTTCGGCCGTGCGCACGTTGGCGCGCACCGAAACGTTCATGCCGATGAAGCCAGCCGCCCCGGAGAGCACGGCACCGATCAGGAAACCGAAGGCAGTCAGCCACCCCAGCTTGGGTACCATGCCAATGAGAAGGAAAAGGACGACGCCGACGATCGCGATGGTCTTGTACTGTCGGCTCAGGTAGGCGGCTGCGCCCTCCTGTACCGCTTTGGCGATCTGCTGCATGCGCTCGTTGCCGGCCGGCAACGCGAGGATCTGTTGGCTGGAAACCCAACCATACAGGACTGCCAACACGGCGCAACCGAGCGCCAGTAACAACGCTGTACTCATTACTCTCCCCTCAGTGGCTGACAAAAAATCAAACGGCGAATGCCTCCAGCTTCTTCGGCACCGCAATATTCTTCAAACGGATGTAGTCCGGCAAACCGTCGCGGTAGGGCGGCGGCTCCTCCCCGGCAATCAAGGGCTGCAGGTAGGTTCGGCAGGCCTCGGTGATATGGAAACCATCCGCCGAAATGAACTCCGGCGGCATCTTGCGTTCGACATTGGCGATCTCGGCCAGCGGCGCATCGCCAATCTGCCAGCGATACGGCTTATCGGCCAGGCGCTCGATCGTCGCCATCACCGCATTCTTGCCATCCAACGCCAAACTCACCGCAGCGACACCCAAGGCATGGGCCTGCTCGATGTCGGTCTTGGAAGCCAGGTGGCGGGCCGCACGTTGCAGGTAATCCGCCAGCGCCCAATGGTACTTGTAGCCCAGCTTATCCTTGATCAACTGCGCGACGACCTGGCCGACCCCGCCCAACTGGGAATGCCCGAAGGCGTCCTTGGTACCGGATTCGGCGATCAGCTTGCCTTCGGCATCCGACAAGCCTTCCGAAACCGCCACCGTGCAATAGCCGTACAGCTTGACGCATTCATCGACGCGTGCCAGGAAACGCTCTGGATCGAAAGGCACTTCCGGGAAAAGCAGAATGTGCGGAGGCTCGCCGGCATTGCCCGAAGCCAGACCGCAGGCCGCGGTGATCCAGCCGGCGTGGCGGCCCATTACCTCCAGCACGAAAATCTTGGTCGAGGTGCGCGCCATCGAGGCGACGTCGTAGCCGGCCTCGCGGATCGAAGTCGCGACGTACTTGGCGACCGAACCAAAACCCGGGCAGCAGTCGGTATGCGGCAGGTCGTTATCGACCGTCTTCGGCACGCCGACGCAAACCACCGGATAGCCCATCTTCTCGGCGATCTGCGACACCTTCCAGGCGGTATCCATGGAATCGTTGCCGCCGTTGTAGAAGAAGTAGCCGATGTCGTGCGCCTTGAACACCTCGATCAGGCGCTCGTATTGCGCCTTGTGCTGTTCGAGGCTTTTCAGCTTGTAGCGGCAGGAACCGAAGGCACCACCCGGCGTATGGCGCAGGCGGGCGATATCCGCGTCGGATTCGAGGCTGGTATCGATCAGGTCTTCGGTCAGGGCGCCGATGATGCCATCGCGCCCGGCATAGACTTTCCCGATCTTGTCGGGATGCCGGCGTGCTTCCTGGATCAGGCCGCACGCCGTCGAATTGATCACGGCAGTAACGCCCCCTGACTGTGCGTAGAAGGCATTCTTCACCGCCATGTTCTATTCCTTTATTTCAGGGCGTCGAAAACGCTCTTGGTGATGGCATCGACATTGCCGACACCGGCGATCTTGCGTACCTTCGGTGCCTTGGCATCGCCCTCGGCAGCCCACTTGCTGTAGAAGTCGACCAGCGGCTTGGTCTGCGAGTGGTAGATCTCCAGGCGCTTCTTGACGGTTTCTTCCTTGTCGTCGTCGCGCTGAACCAGGTCTTCACCGGTCACGTCGTCCTTGCCTTCGACCTTCGGCGGGTTGAACTTGACGTGGTAGGTGCGGCCAGACGGCAGGTGGGCACGGCGACCGGCCATGCGCTCGATGATGTCGCTGTCCGGAACGTCGATTTCGAGGACGAACTCGATCGGCACGCCGGCATCCTTCATGGCCTGGGCCTGCGGAATGGTGCGCGGGAAGCCGTCGAACAGGTAGCCGTTCTTGCAATCGTCCTGGGTCAGGCGATCCTTGACCATGCCGATGATGACGGCATCCGGCACCAGGCCGCCCGCGTCCATGTGCTTCTTGGCTTCCAGGCCGAGCGGGGTGCCGGCCTTGACCTGGGCACGCAGCATGTCACCGGTGGAAATTTGCGGGATGCCGAACTGCTTGCTGATGAAAGTAGCCTGCGTTCCCTTACCGGCGCCCGGAGCGCCCAACAAAATCAACTTCATGGATAGTCCCTCTGGTTTTTGACTCGGAATTCTTGTTCTCGGCCGTCGTAGCGGCCGTTTAGTAAGATTTGAAAATTACTCGCTATTTCCGGCACGGTCAAACAGTTTGCGCATCCTCTCGGCATCCTCCGGCGTGTCCACACCGGGCGCCGGCGCGGCATCGATCAGGGTCACGCTGATCCGGTAGCCATGCCACAGGGCGCGCAACTGTTCGAGCGATTCGAACTGCTCGGTTGGCGCCGCAGCAAGGCCGGCATAGGCCTTCAAGAAACTGGCCCGGTAGGCATACAAACCGACATGGCGATAGGCCGGAAAACTAGCCGGCAGGGTCTCGCCGCCGCCTTCGCGGGCGAAATGGTCACGGGCGTAGGGAATCGGCGCCCGCGAGAAATAAGCCGCGTCGCCATCGGCCCGGCAGACGACCTTGACCACGTTCGGGTTGAAGAAATCGGCGGCATCGGTGATCGGGTGGGCCACGGTGGCGATATCGGCGCCGCTGGCCGCCAGTTGGCGGGCCGTTTGCAGGATGACCTCAGGCTCGATCAGGGGCTCGTCGCCCTGCACGTTAACGATGATCGTGTCGCTGCTCCAGCCGCGTTGCTCGACGACCTCGGCCAGGCGGTCGGTGCCGGTCGGGTGATCGGCCCGCGTCATCAGCGCGGCGACTTCATGCGCCTCGGCAACGGCCCGTACCTCGGGATGATCGGTCGCCACCCAGATTTCCTCGGCCCCCGACAGGCGCGCCCGCTCGGCCACACGCACGACCATCGGCTTACCGCCCAGATCGAGCAGCGGCTTGGCCGGCAGGCGTGTCGAGGCGTAGCGGGCCGGAATGACGACCTTGAAGGCGAGGCCGGACATTACTGCTCGTCCGGCGAAAGCTGGCGTGCCTCGTCTTCAAGCATGATGGGGATATCGTCGCGGATCGGGAAAGCCAGCTTGCAGGGCTTGCAGACCAGTTCCTTTTCCGCCTTGCGGTGTTCGAGATTACCCTTGCAAATCGGGCAGACCAGAATATCAAGCAGCCTTGCGTCCACGCAGTTTCTCCACGATGAGATCAATAAGGGCCGAGGGCAACTCGGCCTCGACGGGCAAAACCCAAGTTTCGCCCAGCGTCAGATTCGCGCATTTTACTGCATCCTTCTCCGTCATCAGCAGGATGCCATCCCGGGCGAAAGCCAGATCGGCTGCGCCATAGCGATGATGATCGGGGAACGGATGGGCTTCGCAAGCCAGCCCCAACCCAGCCAGGGTGGCGAAGAAACGCCCGGGATTGCCGATACCGGCCAGGGCATGCAGCCGCCCCCGGCTGCGCAAGGCAGCGGCCTCGCAGGTTTGGGCCGGATCGTCCAGGCGATAGAAAGCACCGGGACGCAGCGCCATCGCAAACGACGGTTTGGGCGAAGGCAAAGCACCAACCGCCAGGCCATTGCCGATCACTGCATCGACCGTCGCCAGACGCGCCGGTGCTTCGCGCAGCGGCCCGACCGGCAAGCGCCAGCCGTTGCCGACACCCCGCGCATCGAAAACCGCGAGTTCGACATCGCGGGCCAGCGCGTAGTGCTGCAGGCCGTCATCGCAAAGCACGACATCGACTTCGGGATGCGCCGCCAGCAGTGCCTCGCCGGCTGCCGCCCGGCGGCGTCCGACCCACACCGGCACGCCACTGCGGCGGGCGAGGAGCAGCGGCTCGTCGCCCACATCCTCCGGCTGCGAATCCGTCAGCACGGCGCGCACCGTGTCGTCGCTCCGGCCGTAACCCCGGCTGACGATGCCGGGATGCCAGCCGCACGCCTGCAACTGACTGGCCAGCCAGAGGGTAAGCGGGGTCTTACCGGCACCGCCGACGGTGATATTGCCCACCACGACAACCGGCACCGGCAAGCGCTTCGGCTTAGCCAGCGCCCGATTTACCGCGCTCAGAACGGCATACAGCCCGGCAAGCGGGGCAAAAAGCCACAACGCCGGCGTCAGCCGGCGTCGTTCAAACCATTGTCGCTGTAGCCAGCGCGCCAGCATCAACGACTCTGGGTAGCGAAGGAAATGTGCGGGTAACCCGCCGTTTGCGCTGCCTGCATCACATCGACGACGCTCTGGTGGGTAGCCTTGGCGTCGGCGTTGATAACGATCAGCGGGTCTTCCTTGCCGCCCGCCGCCCGGCGCAGGCCGTCGGCAATGCTCTTGACGTCGGTCGCCGCCAATGGCGACTTGTTGACCAGCACTTGGCCGCTGGCCGTCACGGCGACATCGACCTCGTTTGGCTGTTCGGCCTGCTTGGTCGCATCGGCCGTCGGCAGGTTGATTTCCAGGCCGGAAAACTTGGCGTAAGTCGTCGTCAGCATCAGGAAAATGATGATGACGAGCAGCACGTCGATCATCGGGATCAGGTTGATTTCCGGCTCTTCCCGGCCGCGCCCGCGCTGGAAATTCATCGCTTACTTCCGGTCGCCGTGCATGTATTCGACCAGACGGATGGCCTGCTGCTCCATCTCGACCACGAAGCCATCGACCGCAGCGCGGAAGTGGCGCCAGAAGATCAGGCTGGGGATGGCGATGACCAGGCCGAAACCGGTGTTGTAGAGAGCGATGGAAATACCGTGCGCCAGTTGCATCGGATTGGCGCCGCTCGGCGATTGGGAGCCGAAGATTTCGATCATGCCGACCACCGTGCCGAACAGGCCCATCAGCGGGCTGATCGAGGCGATGGTGCCAAGCGTGGTCAGGTAGCGATTGAGTTCGTGGGCAACGGCGTTGCCGGACTCCTCGATCGACTCCTTCATCACCTCGCGCGAGGAATTGACGTTGCGCAAGCCAGCCGACAGCACGCGGCCGAGCGGCGAATGGCGTTCGAGTTCTTCAAGCAGCTTGCTGTTGTCGGCGCCGCGCTTGAATTCGCCGACAGCACGCTGCAACAGGCCGGCCGGCACGACCTTGCTGCGACGCAAGGCGACCAGACGCTCGATGATCAGGGCAACGGAGATCACGGAAGCCAGCAACAGGGGCCAGATCGGCCAACCGGCCGCCTTTACGATTTCAATCACTTGTGCGCATCCTTGGTGGAAATTTAGCCCGCAATTCTGCACCGCCCCCTGCCTCAGGGCAAGCGGCCAAATGCCGCACCTCCGCCGGCTTATCCCCAAAAGCTGTGGATAAGTCTGTGAATCAGTTGTCATCAGTTGCGCTAAACCCCAAGCGGCAAAGGATTTTCCTTACGCTGCCAAAAAACGAGGCACACAATTTAGATCGTTAAAAATCAACAGGTTAAATAATTTTCCGACTGTCAACACCGAATCAATCAGCGCCACCCCGAGTTACAATCCCGGGATGCCTCCCATCCCCCCGCCCCCGGCCAATGCCGTCCTCAGTGTCGCCAGCCTCAACCGCCTGGTACGCGATTGCCTGGAATCCGCCTTTCCGCTCACCTGGGTTGGCGGTGAAATTTCCAACCTGACCTACGCTGCCTCCGGTCACGTCTATTTTTCGCTGAAGGACAGCAGTGCCCAGGTGCGCTGCGTCATGTGGCGCAACCGTGCCCAGTTGCTCGGCTGGCGCCTGGAAAATGGCCAGAAAATCGAAGCGCGGGCGCTGGTTTCCTTTTACGAGCCGCGCGGCGAGTTTCAGCTCAATGTCGAGGCGATTCGCCGGGCTGGCCAGGGCGATCTGTTCGAGCGTTTTCTCCGGCTCAAGGCACAACTGGAAGCGGAAGGCCTGTTCGCCGCCGAGGCCAAACGCCCGCTCCCCCAATTTCCGCGCCATGTCGCCATCGTCAGCAGCCTGCAGGCCGCCGCGCTACGCGACGTGCTGACCACCTTGCACCGGCGGGCGCCGCATCTGCGCCTCAGCATTTTTCCAACCCTGGTTCAGGGCGAAGGCGCGGCCGCCAAAATTGCCGAAGCGCTCGCCGAGGCCAGCACCAGCGGCTGCGAGGTCACGCTGCTCTGCCGAGGTGGCGGCAGTATCGAAGACCTCTGGTCGTTCAACGAGGAATGCGTCGCCCGCGCCATTCGTGCTTCGGCCATTCCGGTCATTTCCGGCGTCGGCCATGAAACCGACTTCACCATCGCCGACTTTGCCGCCGACCTGCGCGCCCCGACGCCAACGGCGGCCGCCGAACTGGTCAGCCCCG